>CAZTYT010000006.1:0-20512 GCA_964618245.1 uncultured Legionella sp.
ACACTAAAGGCAAACCAACATTTTGCAGCGCCGTAAATCGGGGTAATAAATTGAAATGCTGGAACACAAAACCAATCTTGTGATTCCGCATACTGGCCGCATCATCTTCGCTTAAACTTGCCACATCACGGCCTTGCAACCAATATTCCCCACTATCAGCTTTATCGAGCAATCCCATAATATTCATTAAAGTCGATTTACCCGAACCAGAGGCTCCTACAATAGCCAGCAAGTCACCAGCATTTACTGTCAGTGAAACCTCTTTTAACACCTGGGAGCTAATGCCTTCCAAGTGATAGGTTTTAACAATATTACGCAAGTGCATTAAAGGGGTATTCATTGGTTTACTCATAAACAACCACATCACCTTCTTGTAAACCTGTTTCGACAACAACAGAATCAGCTTGTGCAGCTCCAGTGGTAATCACTCGCTTTTCAATAGCTCCCGAAGTTCTTTGGACCTGGACTACACTTTGACCTTTTTCACGTTTAATGGCTGCAATGGGGATCAATAACTGCTTGCCGCTATCCGCATTCAATTCAATCGCTGCACTCATTCCTACTTTAATCCAACGTTGTTGTTCTGGAGTTAATTTTTTTACTTCCACTACCGCGGTAAAAAAAGGTAGGCCATTATTAGTACTCGATGCTTGCGCATTCACAGCAACCAATTTTCCTTGTAGCGGATGACGACCAAAGGCTATACCGCTGACTGTAGCCTTCATGCCT
Source organism: uncultured Legionella sp. (assembly GCA_964618245.1). Lineage (GTDB taxonomy): Bacteria > Pseudomonadota > Gammaproteobacteria > Legionellales > Legionellaceae > Legionella. The sequence goes on from CAZTYT010000006.1 coordinate 730, forward strand.
GCATGGACTTGGGAAATATCAATTTCTGGAACTTCAATTTCCACACTAATTCCAGTTAAATCCCCAATTAAAGCAATAACCTGTCCTGACTTAATGGATGAACCAACGGTAATTCGCGCATTTTTATCCTCACTTGCTTTCGGCGGATATAATAAAACGCCATTGCTAGGTGCTTTTAAACGAATTAAATTATGCTGGGAGGCCAAAATTTTTCTGACTTTATCAAAATCAGCCAGACGTAATGAAGACATTTTTTCTGTGTTTTGCTCGTCTACTTTATCCAAAATTTCGGTGAGTTTACGGGTAGCTTGCATTAAGCTAACTCGTACCGTATCGATATTGGATTTTTCACTAAGATAATTATTTTTGGCAATCAAGCCCGAATCCCATAAATCCTGCGTCCCGGAAAATTTGGCTTTAGCAATGCTATAACTGTCTTTTGCTTTTAAATAATCGGTTAAAACATCATTAAATTGTTTTTGTAATTCATGTGAATTTAGAGTGAGAATAACATCTCCTGCATTAACCTCCTGCCCATAGTGAAAATTCATGGTTTCAACCACTGACTCGATAGGACTGGTTAATGTACTTTCATGCAAAGGCTGTATGGTTCCAGTGAAGTGTAAGTTCTTATGCAATACTTGGGACTTCACTTCATAATGGTGCAAATGATCTGCTGATTGTTTTTGATGATGGCCACATGCTACTGTCAGTAGCCCACTGCATAGGAGCATGATTTTCCACTGTTTTAAATACCTGTTCATCTGCCATACCTTAGTTTAATATTCCAATGATCCAGCGTGGTTCCTAAAGTTCTTTGCAGTGCGGATATCTGATTAAGATAAGCGATTTTTGCACTAATTAATCCTGATTGCGCTTGAATCAGTTGGTTTTGCGTATTATTTACATCCAAAGCCGTAGCAATACCTGCCTGTTGTTTTTTCTTTTCCAATGCATAGGATTGTTCTGCCAGTTTCACCTGCTTTTGCGCTAATTGATAGCGTTTGGCTAAGCTTTTAATATTGTTGATTGTATTCGTAATATTGGTGATTAATGCTCTTTTTGCCGCAATCAAATTTAATCTATCTTTTTCCAAACGAATTTTGGCATTGATTAACTGGCTACGACGACTCACATCATGCAATGGTACAGTCAGCGTTAAACTTGCGGCTTCAGTGACATTATTACCATTATAAATTCCACGAAAGCCGTTATTGGTTCCGGTCACATCATTTAAGGTACCGCTTTGCACATTAGCGCCTAAATCGAGTTGCCATAATTGCTGGTTCTTAGCAATCTTATAAGCCCGTTCATCAGCACGTAAGGCCATTTTCTGAGCTAAGTATAAGGTGTTATGGGCTAAAGCCTGGGCAATAGTCTGTTGTAAATCCGGTACTCTTATTGCCTCAACAACCACATCACTAGGCACTGATAAATGAGTCTCTGGATCCAGCCCAATAGCTTGTAACAAATCCTGGGTTGCTGTTTGGAAATCATTTTCACCTTGTTCCACCATTAAACTCAACGATTCAATTTGATAGGATTGTTGAATATTTCCGGTTGGTTCCAATTGACCTGCTGCAATTTTCTTTTTGTTAATCGCATAGGATTTTTTTGCTTCTTGCAATTGCAAGCGCTGATTCTGCAAATTATTACCGCTTAAAATCAGGGCTCGATACGCTACGATAACCTGAGTTATTTGATCAGCAACCGCTTGCCGCAAACTTATTTTATTTAACCATTCATTATCAGTCGCATCTAATAGTGCTGCCTCATTCACACTTTTTCCAAATCCTCGTAATAAAGGCTGGGTCAAAGAAAAATTAAGCATTGGATTAAAATTATTATCACCAGATACATTATTATCAATACCTAAACTGGCCTGAGTCCCTAATTTAGTGCGTAAATTAAATTCAGGGCTGGCCAGCAGCGTGTGTGTCGTATCTGAGCCAATCCCGGCAAATTTACTTTTTTGGATAACCCCTGAAGCACCTAAGGCGTATTGCACTTCGAATTCATTATTAGCCAAACGTAATTGATAACGCTGAACTATTCTATCTAACTCCGCATTTTGGATATTCGGGTTGTAACGTAAAGCCAACAAAATAGCTTCTCTGAGGCTCATACGATGCACTGCTTTTTTACGGGCAGCCGGTGAGGTGGGTAATTCTATCCAGTGATGCAACATAAACTCAGGATTGGCAATTGCTTGTTGTAGCCTTGTTTCTGCTGGAGTTAAGGGTTGCTCAGGTATCGCCTTGGCCCATAGGCTATGGCTTAACAAATAACCCAATAAAAAAATGGGAAGTCTTCTCATAAACCTATCTCATTTGGCTTTATTCCAGACTGCGAATCGTTGCATATCCTGCAAACGCAAAGCAGTTAACTGTCCGCCCCAAAGACATCCGGTATCGATGGCATGGATTTTGGGATCAGGGCTCACCCCCAAGAGGGCGGCCCAATGACCAAAAACAATATCAACTTCTATAGGCTTGCGCCCTGGTACTGCATACCAAGGATAAAGATTTGCCGGCGCATCGGCAAGTGTTCCTTTGTAACTTAAATTCAATCGCCCTTGGGAATCACAAAAACGCATACGGGTAAAGTAATTGGTAATGGCCCGCCATCTGTCCACGCCTTTTAAATCATCAGACCATGCATTGGGCTCATTGCCATACATGTGAGCAAGAAAATCACAGAAATTATCACCTGATAAAACACTCTCTAATTCGTTAGCTAATTGCATGGCTTGAGATAAAGTCCATATGGGCGCTATCCCCGCGTGACACATCACTACGTTTAATTCCTCAGAAAAATATAAAATGGATTGCTTACGCAACCAATGGCCTAATTCATCCCGATCAGGGGCGTTTAGCACCTCCTGCAATGTATCATCATGTCCTCGCCAAGATTCCTTCACAAATAAAGAACCTAACAAATGCAAATCATGATTTCCTAAAGTCACGCGTGGCGCAATAGGTAGGCGACTAACAAAACGCAAGACAGCTAAAGATTCTGGGCCGCGGTTTACTAAATCACCAACGAACCATAAGCGATCCGCGGTTTCATCAAATTGAATTAACTCTAACAGCCGTTGTAAAGGCTCATAACATCCTTGCACATCACCAATTGCATAGTCAGACACCGCGTCTTGCTCCAGGTTTTGGGCGGTTATCCTCCGGTTCAATTGTTTGCCATTGTCCTGCCGCATTCAGTTTTTGTAAGGAGGCTACTTTGCTGGCTACTGCCTGCTGCACAAATTGTGAGTAACTCTGAGCCCGATGCAATACTTCCATGGCAGATACAGTTTCGACCTTAGTTGCAGAGCTCTGCACCTTTACTTCGGCGGGTAAGGCTAAAGCGTATTTGGCAAAAACTATTCCATTTTGCATTTGTTTAGTGGCCGCATGCTCAAAACGACTCATGGCTTTAGCGTCAATTCCTTTAAGGTGCAAGCCTAAAGATAAAAAAGCCTTTTGTACTGCCTGCCAATTTTTATACTCCGGATGCTCGCGCACAAATAATTGAAACATTTCCTGGCACATTAATAAACCACCTGGGACCATAAATAAAGGCGCTTTATTGATAATAATCCTGCCTTCATCAAGTGCTTTGATCATCCATTGTAGCACCTCAAGCCCCAAACTCTGCTCTTTTTCTAATAAGCTCTCAGGCACACCTCCGGTAAAAGTCCCGGCGCGGCCATAGCGTCCTGAGGGTAAATTCCCGCCACTTTTTAACATAAACTCAGTAAAATAACGTTGGATTGCAATCGCATCTGCACGAATCAAAATCGCACCCAGTGTACCTGCACTGCGTTCGTCCTCATGCAATAGAGCAAGCCAAATCTCTAATACCTGGCTATTGGAAGCAATCCAGGAAAATCCTGCAGCAGGCATCAGCGCCTTAGCCAATAATAAGTTCAGACGACGGCGAAATTCAATTTCTGGTTCTTTTTGAAATTCATGTTGGTAATAATGACCGTTACCGCTCATGCTTTCTAATAATGGATTCCATTCTTTTAATAATTGGCCATTGGCATCAAATAAATTAACCTTATAATCCACGAAAAGCTTTCCGACTCCTTGCAATATTCCTGCTGAATACAAAGCATACTGCCAAAGTTTCTGCTCTTCAGACAAAGAGTCTGCTGATTGCTGTATAAGGAAATCTTGGAATAAACTTAATGCAGCCTCAGTACGATTTAAGGCGTGATCCACTAAACCGCCAGGCTGCGAATAATAGCTGTTTGCAGTTTCTGGCAAGTTTTGACAATAAAGAATCAGATTTTCGATAAGCGCCATGCAGAGACGATCGTAACGTGCGGTTTCCAGGCTGGTTAGCTCCCGCATGTTTTTCAGCAATGTTTGCCGCTTTTCTTCGGCCAAAAAAAGGCTGGCAGTAACAATGCGCGTTAAATCTTTTATCGATTTTCTTTGCAGGGACAAAGAACCTTTACGTGCACGATGAAACAAGGCCATCTCCATAATAGTTTATCAACTCCAAATTAAAATTAAGTAACTATTTAGCGTAGCGAATAATTACAGCTTCTTCCTTGATTATTTAATTTTACACTAATTGGAAATAAATTTCGCTAGTTGAACATATTCCGCAACTGAAATTTGTTCCGGTCTTCTACTCCCATCAATCCCTAAGTGAATTAATTGTTCTGCTGAAATAATCCCTTTCAGGTTATTATTTAAAGTCTTGCGGCGCATGGCAAACGCACTGGCAACCAACCGCTCTAACTGCTCCACCTTGACTTTGGCAAATGGCGGGCTGGCATAAGGTGTCAAGCGCACTACTGCTGAATCCACCTTGGGCGGCGGATCAAATGCTTCTGGCGGTACCTCAAACAGGTATTCGACCTCACAATGGTATTGTAACATGACAGTTAAGCGGCCATAGTCTTTGGTTCCTGGTTGTGCTGCCATTCGCTCCACAACTTCCTTTTGCAACATAAAATGCATGTCTTCAATGTATGGAAGAAATTGCAACAACCGCAGCAATAATGGCGTGGAAATATTATAAGGTAAATTCCCAATAACCCGCAGGCGTTTACCAAATTGGCTATAATCAACGGTTAATGCATCTGCAGCAACTAAAGTTAGTTTATCCTGGGCGAGAGGTGATTCAGTCCAATATTTTTGTAAATCAAAATCAATTTCCACCGCCGTCAAATGCGATAAACGCCGCAACAAAGGTTCAGTCAAAGCGCCTAAGCCTGGGCCAATTTCCAAAACATTATCCTCAGTTTGCGGATTAATTGCGCGCAATATGGCATCAATCACTTGCTTGCTTTGTAAAAAATTCTGGCCAAAACGTTTGCGCGGGTTGTGTTTCACCGTAGTCACCTAAAAATAAAAGCGATTATATCCTGCTTAAGCAATGAATACTAACCTGTACAAAAATATTGCGCTATTTCGGCTTATTTTTCCTAGCATCAATTTCACAAATTGGGGTAAAATCCGACCGCTATGAACAAATTTGGAATTAGATATGGCTTATCGCAAAATGTTAAAATCAAAAATCCATCGTGCCCGAGTAACAGAGGCAGATTTAGATTATGAAGGCAGTATTACCATTTCTCCTGAGCTACTGAAAGCCGCCAACATATTGCCCTATGAAGCAGTGCAAATATGGAATGTAACCGCGGGTACCCGCTTTGAAACTTATGCAATTACAGGCGAGTCAGGTTCTACAGAAATTTGTGTTAATGGTGCAGCTGCTCATTTGGTTACGCCTGGCGACTTAATCATTATTGCGACTTTTGCCCAAATCCCCGAAGAAGAAGCGGCTCAACTTACGCCAACGGTAGTTTTTGTAGATCAATTTAATCGGATTCGTGAATCACGTCCTGAACGGGTAGGGATGAGAAGTAGCGAAATGGCGGAAGCGTAGAGGAAATGTTGGGCTAAGGCTTATAAACAAGAATGGTAATTTCCTCCACTCAACACAAATCCCAGCCTTGACCACAGGGTCTAGCAATCTTACATGAACCAAATGGGCTCCGTGGTCAAGCCACGGGGATTCGGAGAGAGAGGAACGATGAAAGATACTTGGTTTCTCTTAACCTGACGCAATAAACCTTGGCCTGACTCACATAGGTGGTTGATGCTTACTTATTTATTGGAATTACGTCGTCGTTGCATTCAAATCCTGCTTTTTTTTAGTGCAGTGTTTGTGCTCTTTTTTTTCTTGGCCAATGATCTTTTTCAGTTTTTGGTCAGTCCCCTTTTACATGTCTTGGTTAGTAATCAATCGCTGGTAGCAACTCAAATCGCTTCACCTCTTTTTACCCCCTTAAAGCTTGCCGCTGATGCCTCACTACTAGCCACTATGCCATTAATTTTATTTCATTTTTGGCGTTTTCTAAGTCCGGCACTTTATCATCATGAACGAATAACCTTGCGCACAGTTCTGGGTTTAAGTCTATTGCTCTTTCTGATAGGACTTTTGTTTTGTTTTTATCTGATACTACCCTTCATGTTTCATTTTTTTATTCAGGCCTTACCTAAGGGCGTACAATATCTGCCGGATATAACTTGTACCCTGGATTTTATTACTCACATGCTGTTAGTGTTTGGTCTTTGTTTTCAAGTCCCTTTAATTTGCTTCTTATTGGTACGCTTGAAACTGCTGGATTTAATTCAGTTAAAAAAAATTCGCCCCTATGTCATTGTCGGTGCTTTTATTTTAGGCATGCTCTTAACCCCTCCAGATGTAGGCTCGCAAATCCTGTTGGCAGTACCACTTTGTTTACTTTTTGAACTAGGAATTGGACTGATAATGCTCTTTTGTTAACCATTATTTATTAAATTTTACACAATTGTAATAAATTTTTATTGATTTTTTTAATGATCACTTGTTTTTTATCATATATAATGTGCCCAGAAAAAAACCACCCAATGGAGTTAACATGACTAAACTGACTATTACCGAGCTTGAAAGCAAGTTGGAAGCTCAACAGCAAGCTTTTGCTGAAGCTGATAAAGCTTTTAACGAATTAGTAAAAACCCAAAAAGAACTTGAAAAACAAAAAGAAGAATTAGAAAAACAAGTGAACGAAGCAGTAGCTAAAGCGACAGAAACCGCTGGGATAACTAATGTTAAAGAGCTGTCTCACGTACAAAAAATTGCAGATGAAAAAATTTCTGAGGCAGCTACCGCTATACAAGGAGCGAGCTATAAGTTATATCAGGAAAGTGCCACTCTTGGAGCTAGCGCTCAACAAAAAAACAAGCCTATAGATTTTTTAACTAGTGTAAAAACGCTATTAACTAACAACAAAAATGATGTCCCTAGAAAAGCTATCACACCAATTGCAAACCAATATTTTGGTGTTACTGACAAGGGATTTGAAAAATTCTTGGATTTCATTGCAATCAGTGGCAAAGATCAAGACTCTTATAGCACGGCAAATATTCGCACTAGTCTTGCCACTACGCTAGGTAAGTTAAATGCCGCCTTACAAACTGCTCTCGATAAGAAGTTATCTTCTTTAGAAAATGAACAAAAATCGGAAGAAGAAGCCCAAAAACAGATTGACATCAAATTGGCCACTATAGAGCAATTAAAAAAAGAAGTTGAATCAAAAGAACCAATGATAGCAAAGTTAACGCAACAATTATCAGAGATGGTTTCCCCAATTACTGCAGCTGAAACTGAAAGAAATGTTCTTTTTGCTGAAATAGGTCTTTTAACAACTGAACTTCAAGCAGAAAAAACCAAACTCAATGATGAAGCAGAGCAGTTACGTAAGCAAAATGAGCAACGAGCATTAGAAGAAGCTGCAGAAAAAGCACAACAAGAAGCAAAATCTGCGCGTGAAAAAATTAGCACAAACATTCATTCGTTACTGAATACTTATATCCTTGAGCGTGAAAAGCGTCATAACATAAAAGATACATTTAGCTCAGCAGATCGTGATGCACGTGAGCAGTTTATTCGTGACATCAATGGCGCATTAAGTGCTAATGAAGATGAAAATTATGTTGCTAATGGCGATGCGAAAAAGACGTTAGATTTACTTCAAAAAGGAATCAAAGATTTTCCAGGCATCCATTTTAGTACTACTTTGTATAATGCGATACTTGAGTTATTGCCTGCAACTCCTAGCCAAAAATTCGATACTACGAAAGCAATTCAGTTTCATAAAGCAAATAATGCTCAGTATGCTCAAGCTATTGACGGTTTATATACAAAAATTAATAGGATGTACAAACAATGGCTCGAAGAAGGTGATAAGAGTGAACAGGAGGTAATGCTTACTTTGGCTAGTCAATTAGAGCGCGATGTTGACTACTTTGTTGTTCAGCACTCTGACGCACTGCCTTCAAAAGCAGCATATGACTCATTTAAACTGAAGTTCGAAGCACGTTTGCACAGTAAAGATGATTTCATGAGCAAGCACACGAGCTGGGCCTCTTTTGCATTTAACCTGCTTATGGGAGTTATTTCTCTAGGTATCGCTTTAGGAATTAAAGCAATTCACTCTAAAGCAACTAAAGGTTATGTGACTTTGTTTGGTGCGGAAACTCGTAAGCAAGCTGCTATTGAAAACATTGATTTGGTATTAGGCGATGTAGAAAAAACTGTAGCTAAAACTCCGGTTAAACAAGAAACTACTGGCTCAACTAGCAGCAGTGAATCTACTAACAGTGACGCATCTACTAACAGTGACGCATCGACTGACAGTAACACATCTGCTGACAGTAACGCATCGACTAACAGTAACGCATCGACTGACAGTAACACCTCTACTGACAGTAACACTTCTGCTGAAAGTAACGCTTCTGCTGAAAGTAACGCTTCTGCTAATCCAAAAGGGGTCGAACTTCCTCAGGCAAATCCAACAGTTAAGCCCACTAGAACAGCATCTGCTAATGATGTAAAAGAAGCATCTGAAAAAGCAAGCAAAGGTGAGCTTAAAAAAGTATCCTCTGCTAATGATGTCCATAAAGCAGCATCTCAAACTACTTTCTTTGGTAAAAATGCAAAGGTTGCAGAGCAGCCAGCTCCGCAGCCAACAGCAGAAGAAACTCATTCTGTTGCTAGCGCCAAAGCATAAAATCCTCAAGGCAGACGCAAGTCTGCCGATATCTTGTTCATAGCGCTCATCTAAGGAGCTTTAAAAATGGATAAGATAGCTCAATTTAATATAGGGGATCTGGTCATTCATAAACATAGTCGCTATCGCGCGATTGTGGTGGATGTCGATCCTTTATTTCAAGCCTCTGGCCGTTACAACCCCCAAGCTTCTCAACGCCCCTTTGCTACTCGCAATCCATGGTATCGTTTACTCGTGGATGACAGCAGCCAAATGACCTATGTTGAAGAATGCATGCTTATTGCGGATACCAGTCAATTACCTATCAATAACCCCCATCTGACTCAATATTTGCGCGAAAAAGGCGGGCAGTATTGCAGCCCTAATGCCAAGCATTAAGGGTAGCAAGTCAGATCAAATGACTGAATTTATCTATTAAAATGAATGTAGGCGGGCCATGGGCCTTGGCCCGACCTACGATAATGGCTAAATGAAGTTTTAGGTATGTCTGACGCTTAGGACTAATAAAGCAATAAAGGCAATAAGTACCAGCGCCAATATACCCATAGTAAAAAAACTTTTATTCAGATTATCTTTGCTAAATTGCTCAGGATTACCCTTAATGGAACGGTAGAGAATAAAAAGAACTAATCCTGCACCAATCAATCCTAGAATTTCATATAGTGTTTGCATGTTTTCCCCTAATTCATCTCAAAACTAAACGCATCCGAAAATAAATATTGCTTGGCTGCTCCATGTGCAACCAAAGTATCACGTGTGCTATATACCATATCAAATGGCCCACTAATAACAATTTGCCAGTTTTGTAAATCCCGCTCATGGCGAGCTAACACAAACGATACTAGAGGTTGAGAGCGTTCTTCCGATAAAGATGAAAAATAATTAAAATGGTTTACATGAGTTTGCCATTGCCGCACTTTCTCATCCATGTACAAATCATTTTGCATGCGAGCCCCCCAAAAGAGTTCAAAATTGCGTGTATCCGTATTCGCAAGCAATTGCTCAATCATGGCTTTAACCGGTGCAAATCCAGTGCCTCCAGCAATAAATAAAATGGGGCGATCCGGGTATATATTCTCTATGCTGCACTCACCATAGGGCAAACGAATAGTGACCTCTCCCTGTTCTTTAATATGAGCAAATAAACGTTGGGTGTAAAGATTTTCCTGACTATGGCGAATATGTAACTCGTATTTATGCGATCCTAAAGGCGCATTGGCAATTGAGTAACTATAAGCTTCATCCTCAAAAAGAATTTGTAAATATTGCCCAGCATGATAATCAATATATTGTTTGGGCTTCAAAATCAACTGCATGATACTATCGGTTAAAGGACTAATTTGTTCTATCTGCGCTTTGATACTCTTTTCTTTCATGCTTCCAGTCCCAGTAATGACCAATAGCCATTTACTTTTTTTAATATTTCTTCATCCATAACAATGGGCTTACCCCACTCACGCTGAGTTTCACCAGGCCATTTGCTAGTGGCATCCATTCCCATTTTCGAGCCTAAGCCTGAAACTGGTGAGGCAAAATCCAGATAATCAATCGGTGTATTTTCTACCATGACCGTATCACGCATAGGATCCATACGGGTTGTCATTGCCCAAATAACATCCTGCCAATTCCGTGCATTAATGTCATCGTCACAAACAATAACAAATTTAGTATACATAAATTGACGCAAAAATGACCATACAGCCATCATCACCCGTTTAGCATGGCCAGGATATTGCTTTTTAATGGTGACTACTGCTAAACGATAAGAACAACCTTCTGGAGGCAAATAGAAATCAACAATTTCTGGAAATTGCTTTTGCAAGAGTGGAATAAAAACTTCATTTAAAGCCACACCTAAAATGGCTGGTTCATCAGGCGGCCGCCCGGTATAAGTACTATGATAAATCGGTTGCTCGCGATGGGTGATTCGTTCCACGGTAAAAACCGGGAAAGATTGCACTTCATTATAATAGCCCGTGTGATCCCCATAAGGCCCTTCTGGTGCTTCCACTCCTGGTTCCAAATAACCTTCCAGAATGATCTCTGCGCTGGCTGGTACATGTAAGTCATTACCAATACAACGTGTCAGTTGCGTGCGTTGACCTCTTAGTAAACCTGCAAAGGCATATTCGGATAAAGTATCTGGCACGGGCGTAACCGCCGCTAAAATAGTTGCTGGATCAGCCCCTAAAGTCACTGCAATAGGAAAACGTTCACCTGGATAAGCCTGTTGCCATGCCTGATAATCCAAAGCCCCCCCACGGTGAGAGAGCCAACGCATAATCAGTTGATTTTTATTAAGCAACTGTTGCCGATAAATGCCCATATTTTCCCGGCTTTGCCAAGGACCTTTCGTGGTCACCAAGCCCCAAGTAATCAAAGGAGCCACATCCTCTGGCCAGCATGTCTGGATTGGCAGTTTGGTTAAATCAACTTCATCTTTTTCCCATACATAGGTCTGACATTCTGCACCACTGACATATTTAGGAGCCATATTTAAAGCTTGTTTAAGTAAGGGCAGTTTATTAAATGCGTCCTTAAATCCTTTTGGCGGGTCAGGTTCTTTTAAGGCCGCTAATAATTTACCTACCTCACGTAATGCCGTCATGTTTTCTTCACCCATGCCTAAGGCAACTCGCTCGACTGTGCCAAACAAATTGGTCAACACGGGCATCGTAGCGTTAGGTACATTGGTAAATAAAAGGGCAGGGCCTCCAGCTTGTAATACACGATCACTAACAGCCGTCATTTCGAGGTAGGTGGAAACTGGATAATCAATGCGTTTGAGTAAATGACGTGATTCAAGTTGCGTAATAAAATCTCTTAGATCCGAGTATTTCATGGAAAATCCTTAGAAATGCTGAATTAGCTCATGTAGGTTGGGCCTTGACCCAACAATTTTCCAATTAGATGCTATTTGAGAAACTGAATTTGTTGGGCCAAGGCCCAACCTACTTTATTATCTGGCAGTGAAGAAATTCTCTGAGCTACCAGCATAAAATTTTATTCCTGGCGTTTCATCGCATCGAAAAATTCAGCATTAGTTTTATGATTCTTCATGCGCTCCAGCAAGAATTCAATTGCATCACACTCATCCATGGATTGGAGAATCTTACGTAAGATCCAGGTGCGTTGTAATTCTTCTGGGCTGAGTAATAGATCTTCACGACGAGTACCGGAACGATTAATATTGATCGCAGGGAATACACGGCGTTCTGCAATATTACGGCTTAAGTGGATTTCCATGTTACCAGTTCCCTTGAATTCCTCATAAATGACCTCATCCATTTTGGAACCAGTATCTACCAGCGCCGTAGCAATAATAGTCAAGCTTCCGCCTTCTTCAATATTGCGCGCTGCACCATATAAACGCTTGGGACGCTGTAAAGCATTGGCATCCACACCACCAGTTAAAACCTTGCCTGATGAAGGAATAACGGTATTGTAAGCACGGGCTAAACGTGTAATCGAATCCAGCAAGATCACCACGTCACGCTTGTGTTCAACTAAACGTTTCGCTTTTTCAATAACCATTTCTGCCACTTGGACATGGCGGTTTGCAGGTTCGTCAAAGGTACTTGCAACCACTTCCCCTTTCACTGAGCGTTGCATTTCAGTTACCTCTTCAGGACGCTCATCGATTAATAACACGATTAAGTAACATTCTGGGTAATTTTTCTCGATTGAACGAGCAATATTCTGCAACATTAATGTCTTACCTGCTTTGGGTGGTGACACGATTAATCCGCGTTGGCCACGACCAAAAGGTGCGCATAAGTCGACAACTCGGGCAGTTAAGTCTTCGGTACTGCCATTGCCTTGTTCCATCACTAAACGCTCTGAAGCAAACAAAGGTGTGAGATTTTCGAATAGAATCTTACGCTTAGCGCTATCTGGTGAGTCATAGTTAATCTCATCTACTTTAAGCAATGCAAAATAACGCTCACTGTCTTTAGGAGGACGAATTTTTCCTGAAATGGTATCACCAGAACGTAAACCAAAACGTCTGATTTGGCTTGGAGATACATAGATATCATCAGGGCCTGCCAAATAAGAACCATCAGCAGATCGCAAGAAACCAAAACCATCGGTAAGGACTTCTAAAACCCCATCGCCATGAATGTCTTCACCCTTTAAAGCATGCGCTTTAAGAATGGAGAAAATAATTTCTTGTTTCCGTAAACGTGAAGGGTTTTCGACACCTATCTCTTGAGCAATATTAAAGAGATCGGCAATAGGTAATCGCTTAAGTTCGCTAAGATTCATACTTCTCACTTGATTTGTTGTTTAAGATTGAGTTATCCGGGAAAATTATATACTTTAAGGATGGCAGCTCAGGATTCTGCTGCCTTATGTGACATTTTACATTACAAACTATGCCACATATTGCAAACAGTACCACAGCTTTTATTTAAGATCCAATATTTTTGTTAAAGAAAACTATTTTTATACATGACTTTCAACAAAAGCACTTAATTGCGACTTGGATAATAATCCCATTTTGACCGCTTCTACTTGGCCATTTTTAAATAAAATCAAAGTAGGAATGCTCATAACACCAAATTTTGCAGGTGCTTGAGGATTCTCATCTATATTAATTTTGGCAAAAGTAACGTCTGCATGATGAGTGGCAGCTACCTCTTCTAAAATAGGTGTCAATGCACGACAGGGACCACACCATTCAGCCCAGAAATCGACCAATACGGGCTTGGTTGAATTAATGACGTCATCCTCAAAACTTGTATCAGTTATGGTTTTAATATGTTCACTCATTGGGAAACCTCTATTGTTTATAAATTTTTATTGATCCAATTAGCTATTATAGATCACCACCTACAGCTTGCAACACACTAAGCGCAGTAATTGCAGCGGTTTCTGTGCGTAAAACCCTTGGCCCTAAACATAATGGTTGAAATTCATACTGTATTGCCAAAGCAACTTCCGCCTCACTTAACCCGCCTTCAGGCCCTATTAGTACAGCCGTCGCCGTCTGGCCTAATGCATAATCACGCCAAGTTTTTCCCCCCTGCGGGTGTAAAATTAACTTTAACCCAGCGGTTACTTCTTGCAAATAATGCGCAAATGATCGCGGCTGATGCACTTGTGGGATAATATTGCGGCCTGACTGTTCGCATGCAGCTACCGCTATGGCTTGCCATTGCTGTACTTTTTTAGCCATACGTTCTTTATCCAGTTTCACTACACAGCGCTCCGTGATCACTGGAGTAATGTCATATACGCCTAACTCAACAGCCTTTTGCATCACCAGTTCCATACGCTCCCCTTTGGAAATAGCCTGTGCCAAATGAACAGGAAAGGGGGATTCACGATTAACTTCCTGCAGGGAATGAATGGTAACCCACACTTGCCTTTTTTTAACTGTAGTAATGGTTGCAGCAAATTCTTGATTACTTCCATTAAATAAAGTTAAGGCTTCCCCAGTTTGCATGCGCAAAACAACGCCTACATGCTGAGCTGTTTCGGGAGATAATTCCAGCAGTTGGCCAGGCTGATAATCACCCGGCTGATAAATACGCACACTACGCAAAATAATGTATTCCTCAAGGCCATTGAATCGCTCATTCTAATCAGAAACAAATCGAATGGCAAAAGGCTGTGGAATCCTTAGGTGCTGTGCTAAAATTGCTCCTTTTACCAAGAGGGTTAATCATAATGAGCAATACGCGTATTGAATCAGACAGCATGGGAGAAATCGCTGTACCAGCTGACAAATACTGGGGAGCACAAACAGAGCGGTCTTTACATCATTTTAATATTGGCAAAGACATTATGCCACGCGAGATAACCCATGCATTTGGTATATTAAAAAAAGCAGCCGCATTAACCAATCTCGAACTAGGCAAACTTCCTAAAGAAAAAGCTGATTTAATTACGCAAGCAGCAGATGAAGTCAGTAAAGGTTTATTGGATGCACATTTTCCACTTCATGTTTGGCAAACTGGAAGCGGTACGCAATCCAATATGAATGCCAATGAGGTTATTTCCAATCGTGCCATTGAATTGGCAGGCGGCGTCATGGGTAGCAAATCACCTATCCACCCCAATGACCATGTAAACATGTCACAATCCTCAAATGATACTTTCCCTACAGCCATGCATATTGCTGCAGCGATTGCTTTAAAAGAAAAATTGCTGCCCGCGGTGAAAAGTTTACGTGAAGTTTTTGCTGCCAAAATGAATGCCTTTAAAGACATCGTTAAAATAGGCAGAACTCATTTACAAGATGCCGTGCCAATTACCTTAGGTCAGGAATTCTCTGGTTATGTGGCACAACTTGATGCTTGCATCAAACGCCTGGAAGAAACTTTACCTGAGCTATATGAGCTAGCGGCTGGAGGTACTGCCGTTGGAACTGGCTTAAATACCCATCCGCAATTTGCAAAAAAAGTCGCTGCACACATTGCCCAAATTACCCATTTGCCATTTGTCACCGCAGAAAATAAATTTGCTGCTCTTGCTTCTCATGAGCCATTGGTTTTTGCTCATGGCGCTATGAAAACATTGGCCTGTGCATTGATGAAGATCGCCAATGATATTCGTTGGTTAGCTTCTGGACCTCGTTGCGGTATAGGTGAGCTAATTATTCCTGAAAATGAGCCTGGCTCATCCATTATGCCTGGCAAGGTTAACCCCACTCAGTGTGAAGCGATGACTATGGTTTGCGCGCAAGTATTAGGTAATGACACCACGGTAGGTATTGCTGATAGCCAGGGTAACTTTGAGCTGAATGTCTTTAAACCAGTTATTATTTTTAATTTCCTACATTCGCTCAATTTATTAACGGACACTTGCCGTTCATTCCAGGAGTTTTGTGCGGAAGGAATTGAGCCTAATCGCCCAATGATTGATTACTATCTGCAACACTCACTGATGCTGGTAACTGCATTAAATCAACATATTGGCTATGACAAGGCAGCAAAAATTGCCAAGACAGCACATCATGACAATTCCTCACTACAAGAAGCAGCTATTAAGTTGGGCTTTTTAACTGCTGAAGAGTTTTCCCAATGGGTAAGACCAGAAAAAATGATTGCTCCGGAGTAAAATCGCTAGATCCCTCGGTCGATATCTGAGAGATCCTCACAAAATTTAACCATCCCAATTAACTCACGAAACCCCGCGGCATCGACCTTCCAATTGGCCCTAAGTATTTGTTGACAAAGCCCATAAACTAAGGTTTAAGGGCTTTTTTATTTAATGGAGTAAAAAATGCTTGGGACAGGTACAACAGAAGAGTTTTTTCAAGAAGAATTCTCTACATTAGACCTAAAAGACAAACGTCTTGTAAAACGAGCCATTACCATTGGAGTCGCTTTACAAAAACGTCTTACCTCATGTATCAAACGTTTATTTATAGATAAAAAAGAGATGCGCCAGGCGTACGATTTTTTTTCGTAACCCTAAAGTATCAGGAGAAGCCTTGTTAAAAGCCCATTATCAAAAGACCGTAGTTCGTGCAAAAGAAATGAGCACGGATTATATTTTAGCGATTCAAGATAAAACCACGCTTAATTTTACTACGCATCAGGCCAAAACGGAGCTTGGGCGTATTGGAGGAAAAGGGAAAAAATCTCTATATGGATTATTTCAGCATAGTACGCTATTAGTAACCCCAAACAATGAACCACTAGGATTAATTGATGTAAAGCATTTTGACTACGATGATTATGATTTAACGGTCGATCGCCATGAACGCTCTATAGAAGAAAAACATAGTTATAGTTGGATTGAAGCCTCTAAAAATAGAAGAGAACGCCTGGGAGAGCTTAGCACTCCAATCATTACAGTAGCGGATAGAGAAAGCGATATTTTTGAGTTTTTACATGAGCTGATTGAGCATAAAGAACAGTTTGTTGTACGCGCCCAGCATAATCGATTGACAGGGGAAAAATACTCAAAATGCGCTGATAAATTATTTTTATTATTAGACCAGGAACCAGACAATGGGAGTCTGATTACTCTAATCAATGATTCCAATACACATGAAATCAAAGAAATTACCCTGCGACTGAAATCACTTCAATCAGTGAGCCTTCCTGCACCTCGTAATGGTTCAACTGAGCATTATCAACCGATTAAGATTAATGTACTCATGGCGTACAATCAGGAGTATTGTTGGATCTTACTCACGAACCTTCCTACCGAAACACAACAACAAAAAACACAGGTAATCTCTATCTACAAATCGAGATGGCACATTGAGGATTATCACAAAATTTTAAAAACGGGCTACCAAATTGATGAAATTTATCTGCATTCTTCGCGACAAGCGATCATTAGTGCTCTAGCGCTCATTTCTCTTTCTGCTTGTCGTTTATATTGGATTATTTATGTAGGGCGTGTAGAGCCTGAATGTAAGGCCGATGAGTTATTCAACGAATATGAGTGGAAATCTCCTTATATTTATTTAAAGGAGCCTCTTCCTTCTCAACCCCCTCCTTTAGCTGAGGTCATTATACAAATTGCACGTATGGGTGGGTACAAAGTACAAAAAAATGCCCATCCTCCAGGGATTAAATCCATGTGGCTGGGATTTCAAGCCCTAGGTATTGCTGCCGAAATGTATAAAAACATTTTGTCAACAAATACTTAGGGCTAATTGGAAGGCATCGACCGCGGGGTCCATTCTGAGACCCTTCAGCAATTAATTTTTATTTAAACTTCATAGTAATTAGTATAAAAAGAAAAAATTTATGCCTTGAAAAAATATCTCAAGGTGGATCCTGTGGTCGATGCTACGGGGGGTACGAAGCACTTCAGATAGAGTTAAACTGTGTGAGAAACTCTCAGGAGCAATATATCCAAACTGACAATTACATTTCTAAAACACAAGTTCTGTTCAGTTCTTTTTCTGTTTTAGGATAATAAGTTTTAAAGAATTGCACATTGCGTCTAACAACTTCTGTATTCGAGTGCGTTAAAGCAATTTTTTCAATGGCAGACAGTTGTTCTACATTTGCATTTTCCAGTTTGTTTTTATGCCTTCTGGTTTTCTCCATAACTTCACAGGAACGCGTAAAGAAGGTAGCTGGTTTTTCATCAGTGATTTTTTGTTTTTCAGCGAGGTCTAGTGTTAATCCTTTCTCAAATAAACTGTATGCCAGATTAGGGTGCAGAGGCTCTTTTTCATAAATTTCAGTGGCATAGGTTATGGCTTTATCTAAATAGAACAAGGATTTTAGCAATTTCTCTTGTTCATTTTCTACTAAAGCCATTAGGCGGGATACAACTCCCATTTCATGGTAACAAAATACAATCGCAAGAGAGGGAGAGTTGTTATTATCATTACTTTTTTGTAAATGCATTAATGCTTTTTCATAGAGTTCAATTACATTCTGATAATTAAGCGTCGGATATTCTAATGGCTGTGCATAGAAAATGTAGAAAGATTTTATTAGTCCCGCGGCATAATAAGTGGCGTAGCAGGGCTCTTCTTCTCCAGAAGATATTTGTTGATTAAAAACAAGATAAGCCCAGATTTGGACTAGGTGATCATAAGGAGTACTTTTTATATTGGATAACAAGTGGGACTTATAGTCAATCAATGCACTATATGCCATATAAATCATATTTTGTTCAAAGGAGGGGCCGCTAAAATCAGAATGAAGCATTTTTAGAAAGGCATATTTTTGTAGTAGAAGGGGATCCACATTTTCAATTTGTATAGGCGTATTAGAGTCTGGAGATGGCAGGGGAATCAAAGGTTCTAACAGCTCCATTGCTTCAATGTGAGCCCCTTGCTGTTGCCAGATTGTTGCCATTTCATAACATAGTTTAACCATTGAGGAAGGAAAGGTACCATTAGTAAACTTATAAATATAATTTAATCGATCTAATACCTTTTTATAAAACGCTAAGGCTTCTTGGATACTTGATCTTGGTTCATTTTCTAATCTTAATGCTAATATTTTTCTCAATTCTTGTTCTAGTGATAAAGCATATCCAGAGAAAACACCACCTTTAATTGGTTTAATTAAGGTTAACTGATTAAAAATTTTATTTGCACCGAAATAATCCTTTCTTACAAATAAATAATATAAGTCTAAACAAGAGCATAATGACGCGCAAAGGTCTGGCTCTTCTTTAGCATAACTGGTTAAAAGATACCTGACTTGCGAAATTAAGCTGTTTAAAAACTCTTGGTTGCAAGTGTCGAAGTCGACTGTAAAAATTTGGATATAATATTGAATCAATTGCTTTTTTAATAAGGTGATAAGTTGTTGCCTTGATCCACTTGTATCATACATAAAATGATCATAAATGGCGCTGTGGGTGAGTTCGTGAACCTCATAAAAAGGTTGTATTTTTCTAATCAGACGGCTTTTGTCTATGGTAATACTTTCTTCACCTAAAATTTCTTTAAAGAGACCCTGCGGGATTTCACCATGAGTACCTAATGCAATCAGGATAAAAGTCTTTAACAAAAGCTCTTGCTCTTTTGTTTCTTGTAGTAGTTTTTTTATGGAAAATCTAATTAACAACGTCGGATCGCGGTACAAATTTTATCCTTTTTAGAAAATATCATTTATTTTGATGAGCTTATGCGAATAGGTCAAGCCCTGAGGTATCGACACATTTTTTTTGTACTTTCAATTGTTTATTCAAAGAGTCGTCGTTGCGAACGAAGTGAAGCAATCCAGAACCAGGCTACAACGGAGTATCTGAACTGGATTGCTTCACTTCGTTCGCAAC
>CAZTYT010000006.1:20522-23740 GCA_964618245.1 uncultured Legionella sp.
TATATTAAGTTTTTTTATACAATGCTTCCCCAACGACACCATAAAAAACAAGCAATATGTGTTTAAAAAAGTGTCGATACCTCAGGGTCAAGCCTAATTTTTTTCCTAAAATATCTGCATTACCTTGACTATAATTACTATTACTTGTTCATAACAGACGAGATAAGGGATGCGAGATTCTATGCTAAATACTACCATAGATTGGTCTGTTCTTGAGGCTAGTTATGGTGCAACCCCACTGCATATCGCTGCCTTTAAAGGCGATAAAGCTGCGGTCACGAACATTCTCCAAGAAAGCCCCCAACAATTTTTACAGCGGACAAAACCTACTCATAGCGCAAATAATGACATCCAAAGGCTAAGTGGCGCGACAGTGCTTCACTATGCACTTTTAAAATATAATTATGATATCGCTGAGATGTTGCTTAAAAGTCCTCAATGTTCAGAAATTATTGATATGATAGATGAGGCAGGTAATTCAATTTTAGATTTTATTGCTCTGCTTCCGGATGAAAAAAAGGCAGTGAGTTTAGCTGAGTTAGCATTGGCTAACAAAAATATTGATGTTAACTATTGTAGTAGTAAATATGCGCAAAAAACCGCCTTACACATCGCATGCCAAAATAAAAATCTGGAGCTGGTTCGTTGTTTACTTCATCATGGTGCAGACCCAAATATATTGGCTGGTTATAATCCAACTACAGTTCTCCATGAGTTAGCAACAGCTTTATTGCGGGCTAGTGAACCAAGCGATATCCAAAAAATAAATGAGATAATATCATTTTTATTACTAAAAGGAGCTAATCCTGCTCAAAGAAACTCTTTTGGTGAAACATTTATTGATTACGTACTTCAACACCCTTCATGCGAGGCCAAATTAAATAAAGAGATAAAACAACAATTAACATGGGTGCGCAGTACGCCAGAAGAAATTGCAAAAGCAGAAGACATCTATAACCAGACTTATCCTTTCTTGCCTAATGCCAAAGAAATACGCCAAAGTCCTACTCTAAGAAATACTGCTTTGCTGGTGCAACTGAAAAGAGAGCGACGACTTGCTAATCATTACGATTACGATTGCACGGTACTTAACGATAGACATCAGCTTAAGGTATTTTTAGAGTTTGCAAAATTACGTTTTGAGGCGACGAAACAGCCTTTTCAAACCCAATTTATCATTCAACCCAGGTCAGATAGTTCTGGGCATGTTGCTAATGGCCAATTAAGTTTTGATGCAGAAGGAAATCCCACGGTTTTTTGGGTTGATGTCTTGGGGCATAATACAAGATTTCCCGTGGATACCAAAAAATTCAATAAAGAAATAGGCGAATTGATTCATCAACATCTTGCTCATACAACTCTCTACACTACAGATATATCCATTCAAGATACTGAATCTGGGTGTCATAATCTTACGATGTATATCTCTGAGCAATTATCAGTGACGGATAGAAAGGAAAAAGATTTATATGGTGATTTAAATACTATTCATCAAAAAAATAAATGGGAAGAAGATAACTTTCGCATTATTCCCTGGCAGGAATGTCCTGCATACACTGGCATTCCCCGAGTCATCCAATCCGCATCAAAGCCCCAAGCACGTATGGAACAGAATTTACCTGAAGATCAAAAGCCTATTAATAAAAAAGGGCAACATTATAAACAAATTATGGATGAGGCGTTGAAACGACGAAAAGGGAAAATAGTTAATACTACCTATGACACAAAACGTCAAAAATTTGGAAAATATTTAAATGATGCTTTAGATAAAGATTATGGAACCGATACCTTAAAACAAAAAGTACTTGCAGGTTTTACCGATATTATCAATAGAATTCCCACTGATGCTTTATTAAATAAACTAGATATTCAATTCATTAGCAAAGATAATGATATGTGGGAAATATCTATTCCTGAGCATTGTAGAAGTAAGCATTTTCCCCAATTAAAGGGCACGATTGGTGACTTAAAAAATCAATTAAATTTTGCCTATACTAATTTATACAAGGATGCATTTGCTTTTAAAGATCCAAATTTATTATATCAGTACGCGGCTATTAGAGCAGCAACGGCAGTCGTAAATGATTTGGAGCTAAAACAAACTAAAACATCTGCAAAATTAGCCCAAGGTTTTTTTAATCAAACTCCAAATTCTACCGATCATGTAAGTAAGGGGTTAAGAGAGGAAAGTAAGAAGGATATTAATAAGTCTACCTAATTTTTATCCATTTTAAAGACCTTTTCATTGTATAATGAGGATGGGATAGCACTTCAATGTTCATGTGCAAATTACTTTGTGAAGCAATTGATGAATGAATTATTACAAAAAAATTTAAAACTTAGGCCAGCAACAAAGCATGATTACCTTATCATACAGAATATGGCAAGATTTTACGTATATGACCTCTCGCGCCAATGCGGTTTTATTTCAAAAGATTGGGCTTGCCCAGCGGATGGCCTTTATGAAAGCTTTGATTTTAAAATTTATTTTGAAGATCCAACAAGGAAAGCATTTCTTATTACTATAAGCAATGAATTAGCAGGTTTTGTTTTGTTGAATCATGAGGGGTTTTACAAAAATACTATTTGGAATATGGGGGAGTTTTTCATTTTAGCCAAATTTCAAAACAAAGGTATAGGGCAATTGGTCGCTACAGAAATTTGGAAAATGCATCCCGGATTATGGGAAGTATCCGTTATTCCTGAAAACCAAAAAGGTCTTACTTTTTGGAGAAAAGCTATTTCAAATTTTGCAGATGGAAATTATCAGGAAGCAATTAATACAGTTAATTACGACCCTTACCAACCTAGGCGGGTAGTTTTTTGTTTCAATAGTCTGAGGCATGGTGTTAATAATAAGTTAGACAATAAAAAAGAATATCAAATTAAATTTGTTGATAAAATTGACGATCTGACTGAAAAACGTATGACAAAAGATCTTGTTGCCTATGAAACGAGACACGGTATTAATGTCAATTATCGTTCTTTTTCAGTCACTATCTCTAATCAAGAAGGAGATGTTTTTGGAGTTATCAATGCTTTTACAGCATTTTCAGAAATTTATATTGATGATATTTGGGTAGACAGTGCATATCGCGGACAAGGGTACGGAAAGCGGTTATTACTTGCTCTTGAAAATCACTTCAAAGGACAAGGTTTTAATAATATCAATTTAGTCACTAGTGCTTTCCAAGCCCCCCGAATTTTATAAGAAGTGT
>CAZTYT010000006.1:23750-24284 GCA_964618245.1 uncultured Legionella sp.
CAGATCGTCAATTTTATCAACAAATTTAATTTGATATTCTTTTTTATGAAGAGAGAGAAACACAAGGCAAAATTAAAAACGAAACTTTGTGATTAACAATGCTGAATTCATGAATACAAAAAATGAATTTGCCTAAAACATTGTGCATGTAAAGAAAAACCTTCTAAATCGGAAATGGCAGTAAATTATTGTAAGTTGCGATTATTCGATAGCCTCCAGCTGTTAATAAAGCTAAGGCGCAGTTACTTAAGAGTATTTAGAATAAAAATAGCTCTTTGTATTTGGGGATCATTGTCAGTGAACATTTGAGCATAATCATGCTCCACATATTCATCTACATCCAATTGTAAAGGTGCCATCAGATTATCTTTGCTAAAAACTCTTAATATCATTAGATTAAAAAAATTACCATCGGGTAACGAATAGCTTTCGTTAACAGACAAAGTATCGCTACTTATTTCCCCCACAAGTAAGGATTGTGGTATGGCATTTTTAAGAGCAAATGCTGATATTGCACCACTACTTCCTGTAAGT
>CAZTYT010000007.1:0-10847 GCA_964618245.1 uncultured Legionella sp.
TTCATATTAAAAGTCGTTTCATAACCTTGTGCAAGATAAGTCAGCAATTTTAAGGCTGAATCTCGGCGAAGATAGATACCATAAGGTCCTGGATTAACGCGCAGCTCCCCAATTAAAAACACTGGGCCTTCTGGCTTCCACATTGGTGATCTAACCACAATTCGAGCAGGTAAAGGTTTAGGTACTTCATCCCATTTACGCAAAATAAAATGGGGGGGGGGGTTGTGCAGCATATTGTTCAAAGTAGCCTATTCCATAATTAGGTATAGTCAGTGACAAACCACAACGGATAGGGTTACCACTTACACGCCAAGTGGAATTGCCCATTGGTACAGCGAAATCAACATGTCCCATTGCGAAGGTTGTGCTCACGGAAAATACGCCAACTGCAACGCATTTTAACAATGCGTATCTATTATTTCCGAATTCCATTTTTAATAATCCCCATGACTTATATATTCATGTTATCCTTAAGTATCGACACCAATTGAAGAATCTTTAATATGAATTTACTAATTATTGACCAACCTGATGATTGGCATGTCCATTTTAGGGATGGTGATCTGCTTGCTGACACGGTTCCTGCTACCGCAATGCATTTTGCGCGCGCGTTGGTGATGCCTAATTTAAAACCACCATTAACCACCTTATCCGCGATTCGGGAGTATCGAAAACGTATTTTAGCGGCCGTGCCTGAAAGGCATCATTTTGAGCCCTATATGAGCTTTTATTTAAATAATTCGGTAAGTGGGGCTGATTTAGAAGCAGCCGCAGCAGATCCATATATTCTGGGAGCAAAGCTTTACCCTGCAGGAGCAACCACCAACTCAGAAGCCGGCGCAAAATCATTGCGCGAGCTATACCCCTTACTGGAAATCATGCAAGATAATAATTTAGTGCTGCAAATTCATGGCGAAGTAACGCATGGGGATATTTTTGAGCGCGAAACCTTATTCATCGAAGAATATTTAAAACCCTTGGTACAACATTTTCCTAAATTAAGGATAGTGCTGGAACATATTTCTACTCAAGCAGCTGTAGATTTTGTTACAAGCGCTCCAGAAACTGTCGCAGCAACTATTACCCCACAGCATTTATTGTATAACCGCAATAGATTACTGGTTGGCGGTATAAAACCTCATTATTATTGCTTGCCTATTTTAAAACATGAAAGTGACCAAAAAGCATTACAACAAGTTATTAGCGATGGGAATCCCAAGTTTTTTGCTGGCACTGATAGTGCACCCCATAGTATTCAAAGCAAAGAAAATGCCTGCGGTTGCGCTGGCATTTATTCCGCACCGTATGCGCTCGCTCTATATGCTCATATTTTCGCTGATCTTGGCAAGCTATCCAGGCTAAATCAATTTATGAGCCATTTTGGCGCGGATTTTTATCAGTTGCCTCGCACTAAAAAACAAATCCAATTAATCCAGTCTCCGCAAACATTGCCCGAATCGTTGCCTTTTGGTACTGATCAAGTAGTGCCTATTGCAGCAGGAGAAACAATAAAGTGGAGCGTCCATGCCACCTCATGATAAAACGTCACCGATGTCAATAAAAGAACGTTTTCGTGGTTTTTTGCCAGTTGTTGTCGATGTTGAAACCGCAGGGATCGACCCGCAAAAAAATGCCTTATTAGAAATGTGTATTGTATTATTAACAATGGACCCTCAGGGACATTTTCAACGCGCAGAAAGTCATTTTGAACATATCTTGCCTTTTCCTGGGGCAGAGCTGGATCAAAAGTCATTGGAATTCACGCAAATTGATCCGTTTCAACCTTTACGGTTTGCTGTGGAAGAGAAAGTAGCCTTGGAAAATCTATTTAAACCAATTTTTACCGCACTAAAAAAAGCACGTTGCCAACGTGCAGTGCTCGTTGGGCATAATGCGTGGTTTGATTTACTATTTATTAAAGAAGCCACAAAAAGAACGGGCATTAAATGTCCCTTTCATGCCTTTACCTGCTTTGATACAGCCACTTTAGGTGGTTTAATCTATGGCCAAACTGTATTAGCAAAAGCGGCAGAAGCTGCAGGAATCCCTTTTGACACACGAGAAGCACACTCAGCAATTTATGATGCGGAAAAAACAGCCGATTTATTTTGTCAGATGCTTAACACCTGGGATACATTGCAGGTAGAAAAGAAATAGTAACCGCTCTTGAATAATAAATAAGGCTAGACACTGGGGCTACTAGACATCAAAACCTGGGAAGTGATGATTCATTATTTCCAACTCGGAATGCGCCTATGGTCAAACTACTCGAAAGAGAAGGTTGAGAAAAAACAGTAGATTTTGGATCCCATGGCTGAGCATGAGATCCAAAAGATTTGATTTACGAACGTAAATTATAGCTTTTCAGAATGCTCAGCAAGATACTCCGCTACACCTGCAGGAGAAGCTTTCATGCCAACTTTTCCTTTAGTCCAGCCTGCAGGGCAAACCTCACCTTTTTCTTCAAAAAATTGTACGGCATCAATTGTTCTGATGATTTCATCAATATTACGACCAATAGGTAAATCATTAACGATTTGTGAACGCACCATACCTTTTGTATCGATGATAAAAGCACCACGGAATGCAACACCAGCCACTGGATGCTCCACGCCATAGGCTTGGCAAATGCTATGGCTAATATCAGCCGCCATGGTATAGCGAACTGGTCCAATACCACCTTTTTCTATTGGTGTATTACGGTAAGCATTATGCGTAAAGTGTGAATCAACAGATACAGAAACCACTTGAACATTGCGACTTTTAAATTCATCCATACGATGATCTAAAGCAATCAACTCAGAAGGGCAAACGAAAGTAAAATCTAAAGGATAGAAAAATACTACGCCATACATCCCTTTAATGTGCTCATGCAGATTAAATTTGTCAACTATTTCCCCATTACCCATAACAGCAGGGACAGTAAAATCAGGGGCTTTACGACCGACTAATACGCTCATTTTAATTCTCCATTGAAGTGCAAGGCACCACCTGCACAAGTTATAGTAATTATTCGAAACTACGTCATCATTGAACGTAATAAGGATCTCTTGCAATAGGCAGCACAATTGCCCATAACATCATTAGTTATGCGGCAATAGCATCTCGCAACATGGTTTCTAGTTCACCTTGCTGAAATAACTCAGCAATGATATCTGAGCCGCCAATTAATTCCCCTTTAATGTAAAGTTGAGGAAAAGTAGGCCAATCAGACACTTGAGGTAATGTTTGACGAATATCAGGATTAGCAAGCACATCCACATAAGCAAAGTCGACTCCACATGCTTCAATACATTGTACTGCACGCGCAGAAAAACCACATTGCGGCATCTTTGGAGAACCTTTCATATAGAGCAGAATAGTATTTTCTGCGATTTGTTGTTTAATTTTCTCGACTGTATCCACTTTCTTGTACCTTTAAAATCAATTAAACCCTCATTATGGCGAAAAGCTAATGAGGTCGCAACCTATTAATTACCTTATACTTGTTTCCCTTAATTGCTAAATTATACAAAATAGCTCTCTATATAACAAACACATGCCAGATTAATTGTTCGAACAGTAACCATTTAAACGGCAAGAAGTGTTTCTTATTTTTAATGAACCACACAGAACATTGAATATCGCATTCATCCTGCTACACTTAGGACAAATCAAATTAAGGAGATCACTTATGACCTTTGAATTACCGAAATTACCTTACCCGATGGACGCTTTGGCGCCTCATATTTCTAAAGAAACATTGGAATATCACTATGGGAAGCACCATCAAGCTTATGTAAATAATTTGAATAAGCTAATTCCTAATACAGAATTTGCAACCATGTCTCTGGAAGATATCATTAAAAAAGCCAAGGGCGGCATTTTTAACAATGCAGCTCAAGTTTGGAATCACACTTTTTATTGGCATTGCCTAAGCCCTAATGGCGGTGGTGAACCCACAGGGAAACTGGCTGATGCAATTGCCAAAAATTTTGGCTCTTTCAACGAATTTAAAGAACAATTTACGCAAGCAGCAGCAACTACTTTTGGTTCGGGCTGGGCTTGGTTAGTGCAAGATAATACCGGCGCTTTAAAAATTATCAGCACAAGTAATGCTGGAACACCAATGACTGAGGGTTTAACAGCCCTGCTTACTTGCGATGTATGGGAGCATGCTTACTACATTGATTATCGCAATGCACGCCCAGATTATATTACCGCATTCTGGACTCTAGTGAACTGGGATTTTGCAACCAGCAATATGAAATAAGCTTTTAATAAAAAAGTAATTGCTGATGCCCTAGGGCATCAGCAAAGTATCAAGGAAATATCATGGCGTTAATTACAAGTTATAATCCTATGCCAATTACTTTTACCCATGGAGAAGGTGTTTGGTTATATGATGAACAAGGAAAAAAATACCTCGATGGTTTAAGTGGGATTGCAGTTTGTGGCCTTGGTCATGCTCATCCCGATGTGACTAAAACTATTCAGGAGCAGGCAGCCAGGCTTCTGCATACATCGAATACCTTTCACATTAAACAACAAGAATTACTCGCTGAAAAGCTCACTCAAATGGCAGGGATGGAGCAAGTTTTTTTTGCCAATTCTGGGGCAGAAGCAAATGAAGCAGCAATCAAACTAACGCGGCTTTTTGGGCATCAAAAAGGCATTGAAACACCATCAATTATCGTCATGGAAAAAGCATTTCATGGCCGCACTATGGCCACTTTAACTGCATCAGGCAGTCGCAAAGTCCAGGCGGGGTTTGAACCCTTAGTGCCAGGTTTTATTCGTGCTCCTTTTAATGATTTGGAAGCATTACATACCATTGCCGCAAATCGTGAAGATGTCGTTGCAGTAATGCTGGAGCCAATTCAAGGAGAAGGTGGTATTTTCGCCGCAGAAGAAGGCTACCTGCGAGCAGTTGCCAAACTTTGCGAACAACATGATTGGATGCTGATTTTAGATGAAATCCAAACAGGAAATGGCAGAACAGGAAAGCTCTTTACTTGCATGCATTATGACATTCAGCCTGATGTTCTTACTACAGCCAAAGGACTAGCCAACGGTGTACCAATAGGGGCCTGTCTCATGAGCAAACGGGCGAAAAATTTATTTAAGCCAGGCAATCATGGTTCAACCTTCGGCGGTAACCCCTTAGCTTGCGCTACCGCCTTAACCGTATTAGAAGTCATTGAGCGCGATAAAATTTGTGAGCTGGTTGCTAAAAACAGCGCCCTCTTAATGAATCAACTAATTCGCAACCTGGGCGAACATCCTGGTGTAAAAGGTATTCGCGGCAAAGGCTACATGATAGGGATTGAGCTTGACAGACCAGCCATGGATATTAGAAATATAGGTTTAGCCAATGGCATTATTTTTAACGTGACCGCTGAGACAGTCATCCGTCTCTTGCCACCACTTATCATTAACGAAGAAGAAATAAGTGAGTTAGTTAATCGCTTAACCAAGACGATTAATGAATTTATCCGCTAAGCTAGCAGTGTAGGTCGGACCTTGGCCCGACATTTTCTTAATTTTACTGGGATTGCAGTAGTTAGATCGCTTTGTCGGGCCAAGGCCCGACCTACGAAAATTGCACTTTATTACTCGCCTAAAATCTCATCAATGATTACTAAAATTGGCAAGCCAGGAATGGACAAAAACTCTGGTTTCCTCAATTACATCTAACATTTGTTGATACAAAGGTTCTAGTAAATGCGTATGCCCTGCTTTGTGATAACGCTCAAGATATTGGCAAGCGTGTACCAATTTTTCTGCGCCACAATAAACAAAGCCACTTTTCATTCGATGTGCTAACTTTTCTACTGTCGTCCAATCCCCGCTAAGACGAGCCTTTTCTAATTCAATGAGATCAAGTGGTGTTTCTTTTTCTATGAGTGATTTCAAAATACTTTTAAGTAAATTAATGTCATTCCCCATACTCTGTAAGGCACTATTCATATTAAATAAGGGGAAAGACTCTAACTCAAATAATTGTTTTTCTGTAGCAGGTAGATCACAACCTAGGTTCAGGCCCGATGGAGAAAGAGGAGCGACTGAAGCTATATTTTTAACTAAATATTTTTTCTTTATTTTAGCCAAAACTTCTATCGTCATCGGTTTTGTATACACTTCATCCATTCCTGACAACAAACAATTCTTTTTGATTTTCTCTTCTGAATGAGCAGTTAAACCAATAATGGGAACTGGGGTAAGTTGATTTTCTTTTTCAAATAAACGAATCTTTTGAGTTAGCTCTTTTCCTGATAATCCAGGCAACCCCAAATCAGTAATAATTAAACTAAATACTTCAGATTGAGCTAAGTGAAGTGCTGTTTCTCCATCCATAACACTGGTAAATTGGCAGCCAGACTGGATAACTAAATTTTCTAAAGTAAATAAAGCAATTTTATTATCCTCAACCAGTAATAATTTAGGTTTTTCCAAAATCAGTTCCTCTTCTTTTCCTACCGCAGGAAGAGGCATTGTTGATTTTTCTTCATCTGAACGAGGAGCCATCGTTTTATGCATACCATTACCAATCTTAAATGACAAATCAAATTGAAATGTAGTGCCAATACCAAGGTCACTGGTTAAAGAGATTTCACCACCCAATAAGCTTACATAAGATTGAGCAATATGTAGCCCAACCCCATGACCTGTATAAGTTCCTTTGTCAGATGGAGTGACTCGATAGAAGCGATCAAATACTTTATTTTGCAACTCCTTAGGTATACCTATTCCTGTATCGGTAATACGAAACTGCACTAATGCACAATGATCGTCTTGTTTTAACAATTGGACATAAATGCCGACTTGTCCTTCTTCGGTAAATTTTATGGCGTTACCTAATAAATTGAGTAAAATACGATGAATTTTTGTGGAATCACCAATTAAGCAAGAAGGGATTGCAGGGTCGACGGAAGTTATTAACTTGAGGCCTTTAATTAATGTTGAAGGACGCTCTAGTTGTTCAATATCTTGAATAACTTGCACTAAATTGAAAGGTTCTTCATGCATATCTGCTTCATTCACATTATCAGCAGATACCACATCCAAAATACCATTGAGCATGTGTAGCAGTTGCTTACCACTTTCTCCAAGCCAATGGGCATATTGCTTTTGATTTGGATCAGGGAGATTATCTTCTAATAATTTAGACATTCCCACCACGCCAGTAAGAGGGGTACGAATATCATGGCTCATATTTGCAATAAATTCTGTTTTAACCTGATTTGCCAACTCTGCAGATTCCTGAGCATTTCTTAAATCTGTAACATCGACTGAAATACCTGCAAGTCCCATAATTTCGCCAGCTTGATTACAAATAGGAATTTTACTTACTAAGGTGTGAATTATTTTACCTTCGTTATTAATTAATTCACCGGGTTGGTTAATAACAGCTTTCCCTGTTGCAAAAATTTGTTCATCGGTATCACGATATTCTTTGGCTAATCCCCAGTCGCTAAAAATATCAAAATCTGTTTTACCAATAATTTCTTCGGGTGACTCAAGGTTAATAAAATTAGCCGCCATTTGGTTACAACCAATGTATTGGAGGGATTTATTTTTCCAATACACATAACAAGGTATTTTATTAATAATACCACTTAAATAGTTATATACTTCAGTTACATAATACGCAGGGGCATATCTTTCATTAAATTTATAACCAAAAATATTTTCACAAGCTTTTTCTAATGATTCAAAAATTTTTTCTTGTTTAGTAACATTCTTACCAATGAGGAAAAATTTTTTTTCACCATCAATTTTTGCTTTAATGCACTTCCATTGCAGATAAGAAGTATTCACTTTGATGGGCTCTCGATAAATGACATGACCTTCTGTATTGAGGAATGGCGTTAACCCTAGCTGATTCCAGAGTTCAAGAAAATTCCGTTGGCTTATATCGGCCTCGGGCAAATCCAGATTTTTTTTTGCCGTGTCATTTGCATATTCAAGATCAAGTCGCGGAGTAAGGATAATAAATAACGCATTTAACAAGTCATAAGCTTTGCTTATATTGGTTATCTCGTTTTTTGTAATATTCATAGCTTCTTCCTATCCTGCGCTTTTACCCTATTATAAATCCTTTCCTGCAGGATATTTGAAATTATTAAGGAATTATTTCGGTTTACAATAGTGTCATGATTTGCCTCAATCATATGGCAATCTATTTGTCCTGAGTTAAACATAGTCCATCCATTCATAGGATGATTAATTGATTGATATTCATCAAACAATTGGGTTGCCTTGAATAACACCATCTCTTGATTTATTTTAGCAGGTGTATGATTTAACAATAACTGCATTCGTTTCCAAGCCAAATCGACTAGATGGCTGGATAAACCTTGATGAGCTGATTGGAAAACTTCTTTAAAATGATGCTCATTATATTGTAAATTAGAAAAGATCGACCAACTTTCAATAAGAGCTAATAAGCCAATAGATTCACCTTGTTGAAGCAATAAATGTGCTACTTCATAAAGTACCGTCCCACCAAAAGAATAGCCTAGTAAATAATAAGGCCCTTGAGGTTGTATCTGCTTGATAGCACTTAAGTAAGCATGCGCCATCTCGGTGATGCTCTCATAAAGCATTAGCCCTGCAGAAATACTAGGATCCTGTAAACCATATAAGGAGATAGGCATTTGCCATTGTGAATTTATTTCATGAAAGCAATTGATTAATCCACTTGCTGGATGACAGAAAAAAAATGGGGGGAAATCGGTATGGATAGTTTTTAAAGGAACGATAATATCAAGTTCATTTTTAGCCGTATTATTAATTAATTGGCTCAATTGTTCTATGGAGGGTGCTTTATATAAATGTTGGATGGATATCGATGCATTAAAGGTATTGTTGATTTTTTCAATTAAACTTAAAGCCTTTAAAGAATGACCTCCTAAAGCAAAGAAATCATCCTTTCTACCCACAGCATCAATTCCCAAATTATCTTGCCACAACAATGCAAGCTTCTCTTCTATTTGATTAGCCGGCTTTTGATAATCACTCGCTATGCTTAGTTCTTCCCGAGTCACTTTAATTTGCGTTACTTTTGCTTTTTCATTAGCAATTAAAAGCATACTGGTACAATATTCTGGAGGGAAATTTGAAATAATGGCGTTGGAAATACGCTGCTCCATAATCTGTAAAAATAATTGCTGACCTTCTTGTGGAGAAATATCATTCCCGCGATTAAAATAATTTATATCACTAGGCCGTAACGTTTCAGCTGCCATTCCTATTTCACGCCAGCTATTCCAATTGATACTAGTCACTAATTTAGCAGGAAAAAATCGGGTTAATGCAAATGCATCCAGGCAAGCATTTGCAGCGCAATAATCCACTTGACCTTTTTCGCCAATTATCGACGCAATTGAAGACATTAGTGCCACAAAATCTAAAGATAAACCTTGTAACGCAGCTGCCAAATTATAAGTCCCTTGTATTTTTGGCAAAAAAACCTCTTCAGCCATTTGCCTGGACTTTAATTGTACCAGGCCGTTTCCGGCAATTCCTGCGGCATGAATGACTCCATCAATTCGGCCTAGAGATGCTTTAAAATGGCTTACCATAGCCACCATTGAATCAATACTGCCTATATCTGCCTGATACCAATTGATAGCCGCACCTAATTGCTGGAGTTTTTTTCAAGTAAACTATTTTTTTATGCAGCTTATGTTGAGGATCATGGAGGATACTATCCCAAGACTCTTCGGAAATGACAGGTCTACGGGATATTAATATAAATGTAGGATTGGCTACTTTTTTAGCAATGGCCTCACACAAGCTTAATGCAATACCACCAAGCCCACCTGTGAATAAGTAAATGCCTTTTTCTTTAAAAATTGGCTTTTCGGTTGAATTTTTACTTTCAGCATAATTTAAATCCCAACGATAACCATTACGATAAGCAATAACCGGTGTAGGAGTTACCCATTCATCCTGGGCACAGCAATTAAGTAAATAAGCAAATAGAGGTTCATTATAATAGCTCCACTCCTCTGGGTTTATATCTATGATGCGATATTTTAAATCTTTATGCTCCTGAGGAATAACTTGGCATGCGCCAATAAGACTTGCATTGACCGGATTTATTTTTTCTGTGCCAATCACTCGTTGTGTACCTGAGGTAATAATTACATTTTTTAATGGAACCTGTTCACCAACATGCTCCAGGTAAGCTTGTGTGAAATAGAGAATACTATAAAACCCTCTATCTAATTGTTGGTCTATTTTTTCACCTTCTAGTAAATCATTCTTTTGAGTGATAGAGGAAAAATGAAGCATTAACGGTGCGGATATATTACCCTTTATTGCCTTAACCAAGTCTTCATAGTGCTCTTTTTTTGCTGGGTTAATAACAAAATGGGTTGTGGTTTTCGCAAGATAGCGCTGTCCCAATTCAATCACTATGGGATAAATTGCCTGCTCATGTAGAAATGCTAATAGCCAATCTGCAACACCTTCATTGTCTTTCACCACAATCCAGTCATACTTTCTTATCGTTTGAAGATCAATTGGATTAGGCTCAAGATAAGCTGGTTGATGTGACCATGCAGGTTTATACACCCCTCCTTTTTGTTTGGGGGACAGATTGATTTTGTCAGGCTCAACCCAATAGTGTTGTCGCTGAAAAGCATAAGTTGGCAATGGGATGCGTTGGTATTTTTCTTGGCCATGCAAATTACCCCAGTTGATAGTAATACCCTTTTGCCATAATTCACCTAAGGCCATGAGTAACTGGCTATAATCTTCGATTTGACGGCGGTGATTTGGTAAAACATGGGTGACATGACAGAAATTATTATTGGCCTGCATTACTTCTTTAAGGAGTATACTTAAACCTTGCCCAG
>CAZTYT010000007.1:10857-23123 GCA_964618245.1 uncultured Legionella sp.
TGAACGCGCATCAGAAAGCAGTGTCTTTAAGCCCTCACAAAACTGGACTGTATAACGTAAATGACGGTACCAGTAATCCGGGTCTGTTGCCTCTTCCGCTGATAAGCGATTTCCTGTCAGATTGGAAATGACTGGAATATTCGGAGCAGATAAAGAAATATTACTTAGCATTTCTTTAAAAGGTTTTTCTACAGACTCCATCAATTTACTATGAAAAGCATGGCTAACTTTTAATCTGTGGTATTTTTTGCCAATTGAAGATAAATGCTTTTCTAACTCGCTTATTTCCATAGCGGATCCAGAGGCAACACAATGGTTAATGGCATTATGTAAAGCAAGCTCGACCGGAACCACTTCTTGGTATTTTTTAAATTCTTCTACTGTACATTCAACTACAAGCATTTCACCATAACTGGCACTCGCCATTAAAAGTCCGCGTTCACAAACAATGGCAATTGCATCTTCAAAAGAAAAAATGCCAGCCAGACATGCTGCAACGTATTCGCCAATACTATGCCCAATCAGAATGTCAGGAATAATGCCATAACTCTTCAGTAATTGAGCTAGAGCATATTCAATGATAAATAAAGCAGGTTGGGCATACTGAGTTTGATGTAAGCGAGGATCATCCGCATTGCTAATAATTTCTAAGAGATCGCAGTTGATATAATTCTTTGCCAAATCAACACCTTGTTGGACTAAAGAGGCAAACAAGGGTACTTTTTTCATCAACCCAATAGCCATCAAATGATATTGCATTCCCTGACCAGGAAACATGAATACCAAGTTTTGCGGCGGATACACATCGCAAGCATGCATTATACTTTGAGATAAGCTCTTACTGATTTGTTCATTATCTTTACCAACAGCAAAAGAGCGCCATTTAAAATCCTCTCTACCCACTTGTAATGTATATGCAATATTAGCCAAATCCTTTTTTTGACTGGATTGTAAATAAGATACAAGATTTCTAGTATTTTGACTTAATGACTTTTCTGTCTTGGCAGAAACAAGAAGCAATTGCTCTTTATCTATATTGGTCCCTTTAGGTTCTTCAATATACTCACTTAACACCATATGCACATTTGTTCCGCCTACCCCAAAAGAACTTACTCCTGCATAGCATTTGCTGGTGGTCGAGCCCCAGGCCTGCAATTGTTTGTTAATAATAAAAGGGCTTTCTTCCAGCAGTAAATCAGCATGCGGTTGAGTAAAATCATGCATGGGAGGTATTTGTCGATGATACAAGCATAGTGCTGTTTTAATAAGAGAAGCGATTCCTGCCGTGACATCAGTATGGCCAATATTGCCCTTGACTGAACCAAGAAGACAGTATTGTTTTTTTTCAGTATGCTCTCGATAAACCTTTGTTAAGGCGCTTATCTCAATTACATCTCCCAAGGCTGTCGCTGTACCATGAGCCTCGACATAACCAACTTCTTCCGCATTGATTTTAGCCTGTCTTAGTGCTTCTCTTATACAAGACATTTGCCCACTTGTGCTAGGGGCAGTAAAACCTAGCTTATCTGAGCCATCATTATTCACTCCCCGACCATTAATTACCGCATAAATGGTATCACCATCGGTGATGGCATCTGCCAAACGTTTGAGAATAACTACACCTACGCCATTGGAGAAAACTGTACCATTTGCACCTTCTGCAAAAGGACGACAATGTCCATCCGGAGAAACAATGCTTC
Organism: uncultured Legionella sp.; assembly: GCA_964618245.1. Lineage (GTDB taxonomy): Bacteria > Pseudomonadota > Gammaproteobacteria > Legionellales > Legionellaceae > Legionella. Next base: position 12,558 of record CAZTYT010000007.1, read on the forward strand.
CTTTTTGATACCAATATCCTCTTTCTTGGGGTACAACAATGGAAGCCGCTCCAGCAAGAGCGATATCACTTTGCCCCAGAATCAAATCCTGACAGGCTTGTTCCACAGTAACTAAGCCCGTTGAGCAAGCCGTATTTACATTTAAACTACGCCCCTTCAAGTTAAGTCGGTATGATATTTGGGTACTTAGCATGCTCGTGCTGCAAGCAATACGTTGTTGCAATAAATCATGCTCCTGCATAAACCAATGGCTCTTTAGCAAATTCTCTTGCCAATAGGTACTATCGGTCATACCAGCAAATACACTGATGGTTTTGGCTTCTAATTTATTTGGAGCAATAGCGGCGTGTTCCAATGCTTCCCAGGCACACTCCAGTAAGAGTCGTTGTTGTGGATCTGCAATTTGCGCATCGCCTGGATTAAAGCCAAAAAAATTCGCATCAAACTGATCGATATTTTCTAAAATACCTCTTACTGGGACAAAATTTTCTGCATCGAGATCGCAAGCAATGGTGTTTTGTTCTTCAAAACGCTGTAAAGTTTCTTTTCCTTGGCATAAATTATCCCAGTATTCAGCTAAGGAATTTGCACCAGGGAAACGACAGGCCATGCCAATAATAGCAATGTCTTGTGTATCGGCTTCTTTAATTATCTTTAATTCAGGAATTTCAATTTGTCCTTCAAGATAACAACTCAGTTTATAAATTGTTGGGTGAGAGAGAATATCTGCTACCTGTAATTCAGATTGCAACTCTTTGTTAATTTTTGCGCAGGCCTCAGTAATTAATAGCGAATTAGCTCCCAGCTCAAATAAATTTTTTTGCGTATCAATCGTCGGCCGGTTTAATAAATGCTGCCATATTTTTTTAATTTTTTCTTCTATCGCATTGGAAGACGAGGTATCAATGTGATAGGACAAATCGGTATGAGGCAAGCTATCAAGTTTGGATTTATCTACTTTCCCTACAGAGGTTAAAGGTAATTCATCTACCTTCACATATTTGGCTGGTAGCATATAAGAGGGTAAAACTTCACTTAAAAACTGTCTAATCTCATCTGCACTTATCCCCGCATCTTTATTAGTTAAAATAATATATGCGGTAAGCATTTTATGAGATCCTCCACCCAGCTCTACTTTCACTGCAGCCATGCTAATACCAGGATAGCGCATTAGTTGGGCCTCAATTTCATTTAAATGGATGCGGAAACCGCCTATTTTAACTTGATCATCAAATCGGCCTAAAAAAAGATACTCTCCTGAAGTCAATTGCCGAACACGATCGCCTGTTTTGTATAAACGTTGATAAGGCGCCTCTGAACTAAAAGGGTTAGGAATAAATTTTTCATTGTTTTGAGTCGAGTTATGGTAGCCCAGCGCTAAATTCACTCCACTGATATACAACTCACCCTCAGTGGCAAGCTTTTTATTTTCATCCAGTATATATAAACGGGAATTAATAATTGGTGTACCAATACTAGAATATTGTTCCCCAAGCAAAATACTTTGCTCATTAAATTTTTGCCGGCAAGTATAAGCTGTTGTCTCGGTAGGCCCATAGCCATTGATCAATTCAATAGGTAATGCTTGTTCTTTGCGGTAAGCTAAAAAATTTTTAAGTAATCCAGCATTTACTTGCTCTCCACCAAATACAATCACCCGAATATAATCCAGCGTTGTAGCCGCTGATTTAATAATTTGATGGAAAAATCCGGTGGGCAAACATAAATACTTTACTTGATATTCTTCAATAAACTTTTTAAATTGAACCGGATCAGTTCTTATTTCTAAAGGGACAATTGCAAGATTAGCTCCATTAAGTAGCGCACTCCACACCTCAAAAGGGCTGGCATCAAAAGCCAAATTACTGAAAAGAGCAATTACATCATTATCTTTAATCTGAAAGTCATTTTGGATTTTTACCAAATTTACTACGCTATGATGAGGAACAATCACCCCTTTAGGCTTTCCTGTTGAACCAGATGTATACATCATATACAACGAAGCATCTGGGGCAAGGCTCACATTAAGGTTTTCCCGTGAAAAACTTATCGATTCCAGATTTAAGTTTTTCACTAATAATGCTTCATTTGCCTCCTTATGCATAAGTTGGCGATATTTTTCATTGGTAATGACCAGTTTTGGTTTTGCATCGTCGAGAATTTCTAACAAACGACGTTGGGGAGCTAAAGCGTCTAATGGTAAATAGATAGCCCCTGCTTTGACAATAGCTAATATACTAACAATAAAATCCAGACTTGGGTCTAATAAAATACCAACAAATTCCCCACTCCGCACCCCCCGTTTTTGCAAGCAATAGGCCAATTGATTTGCTTTTTCATTTAATGCCTTGTACGAATAATGCTTACCATTCTCACTAACCGCAATATACTGAGGTGTTTTACTCACTTGAGACTCAAATAGTTCGATTACGTTATATGCGTAAGCTATTTTGGAATTTCTCATTGAACAAACCTTTTGTATATTTAGCTGATGCTAGTTAATATCCTTGACAAAAAAATTCAAAGTATCATCACATAGCTCATTTAATTGTCATTAAGCCTTCCATTATAAATGATTTAAAATTAAGCAGCTATAATCTTGCATAATAATATACAAATTAAGGCTAAAAAATTAAATTTAACCCATTGATAATTAATTAATTTTACTCATCAAATAATTCCTTGGCTTATTCCAGACTATAACAAAACACGCAAACATCACTTCATTCTTAACTTAGTTCCAGCTAATATAGCCCCATCGCCACACCGATGAAGAATAATTATGCGCAATTCAAATTTTCTTGATACTTTAATTACAGAAGTGGACTCTGCTTTGCGCACTCTTCTACCTCCACATAAAAGAACTACTCCTCGAGGATCACCTGCCACAACTCTTGACGAGCAACCGCTTTTAGCATCTGAAAAAAAACATATCGCTGGTTTAATGCGAGTTAATCATTCTGGAGAGGTTTGCGCTCAGGCTTTGTATCAAGGCCAAGCCTTAACCGCGCAGCTCACCGATATAAAAAAACAAATGAGCGATGCCGCAGCAGAAGAAGTAGATCACCTTGCCTGGTGCGAAGAACGCTTGCACGAATTAAATTCCCAACCTAGCTTACTTAATCCTATTTGGTATATTGGTTCATTATTTTTAGGTGCGTTGGCCGGTTTAGCCGGAGATAAAGTCAGCTTAGGATTTGTAGCAGAAACAGAACGTCAAGTGACTGCACATTTACAAAGCCATTTACAAAAATTACCCGCCCACGATCAAAAAACACGAGCCATCCTAAAGCAAATGCAAGAAGATGAAGAACAACATGCAACCATTGCAATAGCCGCTGGAGGCATTGAACTTCCCTTTCTTATTCAGCAATTAATGCATGTGGTTTCTAAATTAATGACGAAAAGCAGCTATTATATATAGTAACCGTAACAGCTAACTCGCAATGATTGGGGTGCACTCAATAGAACATGGGGTGGTTGGATGGAGCATGCCGCATTATTTACGCTGTTTGTGATTCTAATTGCTTTCATTTTTGATTTTATTAATGGCTTTCATGATGCAGCAAATTCCATAGCAACCATTGTAACAACTAAAGTATTAAGCCCCAGACAAGCTGTCCTTTGGGCGGCTTTTTTCAATTTTATCGCCTTTCTGGTCTTTAACCTAACAGTAGCAAAAACGATTGGGGAAGGGTTGGTTAACGTGACATTGGTGGATGCACATTTTATCCTGGCCGCATTGGTTGGAGCCATTCTTTGGAATTTGGTGACCTGGTATTATGGATTACCATCAAGCTCATCGCATGCATTGATTGGCGGCATGGCAGGGGCAGCTATTGCCAAAGGCGGCTTTTCATCATTGCAATTACCCGGATTTATTAAAGTAATCGCTGGCATCTTTATTTCGCCTCTATTAGGTTTAGTGATTGGTTTACTGCTAAGTTTTTTCTTGCAAAAACTAGTTAGCTCTTCTTCGAAAAATCATACGTTATTTCATGGCATTCAGCTCGCCACTTCTGCATTACTGAGCTTAACGCATGGAAGCAATGATGCACAAAAAACCATGGGTATTATCGCCTTGCTCCTTTTTTCTTCTTCCTGGTTAGAAGGCCCTTTTTATATACCTTGTTGGGTGATCATTTCTTGTCAGGCTGTAATAAGTCTAGGTACCTTGGCAGGGGGCTGGCGCATTGTGCATACGATGGGGACACAAATCACTAAGCTGGATGCCCAGAAAGGATGCGCGGCAGAAGCAGGGGCTGCTTTATCGCTGTTGGCAGCAACTCATTTAGGAGTACCAGTATCAACTACTCATACAGTCACTGGTGCTATTACGGGGGTAGGTTTAGTTAATGGATTACATGGTGCGCGCTGGAAAATTATTCGCCGAATTTTCTTTTCCTGGTTACTAACCATGCCCGCGGCTGCACTTATTGCCGCAGCACTAGTGTTATATCATATTTGAACTTTATCGTTAAAAATCCTCACATTTTATCACTTGATAAGCTGGTTCCTCATAAGGATGAGCCGCTTTCATTGCTTGTACAGCCGCATTGATTTGCGCTGAGGTACAAATGATTTCCACTTTATATTCAGATACTTTTTCTAACTGATTTACTTCACCAATAAAGGCGTTACTCCCGGGTAAGGGTAAAAATTGGCCTTGCCCTAAAGTTTGCCATGCACACTGTTGATAATTTCCAATGCTGCCAGCCCCTGTAGTAAAAATAGCATTTTTCACTACCTCCAGATGGCTTTCGGGAACCAAAAAATAAAGAATATACATAAAAAAATCCTATTTAAAATATTTGTCAAACTACCTTTTAATTAAGGCATAGCCAGTACCTTCATAATTGCCGCCTCACCCATGGCATATTGGCATTCATAATCCGCAGCAGCCTTTTCTTCAAAAATGAAGTTTTCTCTTAACTGCGTTCGCCCCAAAGTTTGAGTAATGTAGTGCAAGCCAGAGTCCACATGATCAAAAATAATATGTAAGTCTTGACGCTTATCCAACGCAAGAATAGCACTTTCTGCCATTACCCGTGGTGGTGAAACGCATACAACTTTTGCATTTTTAGGCAAAGCATTAATGTGTTCAGCCGTGATAATTCCAGTAGTTTCAGCAGTTAAAGGCAGACAAATAGCAAGCCGGGAAACTCGGCTAAAAATGTCCATCAGATTATTAACATATTGATAATTTTTAATTTCAAAAGGATGTAAAGTGCGATTATATAATAAAACCTTTTTTTGCCCGGTCATTGCTGCAATAGCTACTTTTTTGCCAATATCGCCAATACCCAAAATTCCTACGAGAGCATCGTTATTATCATTGAAAAGCAAATTTACTACAAAGTCGGCAACAAAAGGCGAATTGACTCCCGCCGTATTTAAAATATTTACCTCATACTTTTTTGCCGCAGCAAAATCAACTCGATGTAAACTGGTGCCTTTGCGTACAAAAGTTAAATGATCATCAGGCTGTAGGCGTCGCCATACAGACAACTTGGCTTCATCAATCGCTTGCAAACCAAACACGATACTTTTTGGTTTATATTGTCGAAGTAATGCTTCGAATGATTCATCTGTTTCTTGATTGGTTAACGGGACATAACTCAATTGCCCCTCGTACTTTAATACCAAATCTTCTTTGAGAGTACAAATGACTAAAATTTCTTTACACATCATTAAACAACCTTATTAAATTACTTTTTATAACTGAAAAATCCTTTTATTAGTATTACACGTTTTACACGCGGCTTTATCATTCTTTTTCTGAGGCAACCAGAGCCTTTAAACGACAAGCCCATCAAGTAATCGCTATTATAAGCTTTAATGGCCAAGCCTATTTTATATTTCGCAGTAACCCGAAAGCTGATATGGCCACTTTTTTACAAGCAGAACTAAAGCTTGCGATAAGCAATGGAATACATAAAAAAAATTCTCCTAAATTAAATCGTGAACAGGTCGCTCGCCTTGCGCAATTCATGATAAATGCTGGATTTTCAAAAAGCTTATGCCTTGCTAAAACTTTAAGTAACTGGTATAGCTTCCTTTTTAATTAGTTAAGGGAATAACATGCTGGAAAAAACAACTGCCTTAGGCCTTTGCGCTTTATTATTAAGTCCCCCCTGCTTCTCAGGATTTTACTTGGGCGCAGGCATTGGCCCGGAGGGTTCTCACTTTAATCAAAATGCACATGTAATAAAGCTGGGAACATTTGATGTTATTGATAGAGAGGTTTTTTCTGGCACAGGTGTATTTGGTACCTTGTTTGGCGGATATAGTTGGGTGCATAAAAGATTTTATTTAGCTGGCGAAATCAATGGCAATATGAGCTCAGTAGAATATAAGCTCACCAATAAAGATTATGTTCACCGCACTTTATCTAAAACTACCTTTACCATCAAAAATAGCGAAGGTGTTAGCCTTTTACCAGGTTTTTTTCTTTCTGAAAACACTGTATTTTATGGTCGTATTGCTTATGCCAATGGCCATGTCAAAATTAAAGAATCCGATCCTACCATCCGCAGTAATACCAGAAACTGCAATGGGCTGCGTTATGGCTTAGGGCTTCGCCATTATCTAAGTACTCAATGGGCTTTTATGATGGACTATAGTCAGGTCAATTATCAAGACGTTAATAGCTTTGTTTATGAACCTTTTGGTGCGGTAGCAAAGACTACGACTATTTCACCCAATACTGCCCAGGTAGCTTTTGGTTTGATTTATAATTTTGATGAACCGAAAAAAGTATTTGTTAAGTAATAATGTTGGGTCAAGGCCCAACCTACATGCTTAATATGAGAATCGATTAGACGAATCATACGCCTTAAGCAAATCATTTACATGAGCGATGGATTTTTCAAAGGCATCTCCAGCACGAGACTGAAACCATGTTTGCTTCCACCAGCTACGGAAAAATCCTAACCCTAAACTTCGATTAAAAGCGAAAGAACGATGTGCTTTGCCGTATTCTGAAGATAAACTATTATTTTTATCTAATCCTTCCTTAACTATTTTTTTTATTTGCCGATATTGCTCTTTTAAATCAATTTCATCAACCTTTGCTTTCTCTAAAAAAAGCTCTAGGGTATTAATACTTATTAAAGTATTTTTAACTCGCTTGACCTTTAATTCTTTATTACGAAAATTAAAGTCGCTGCCTAAATAAATAAATTTTCCCGGATGAATAGGGTGAGGTTCTCGAGGCGCTTTGTCCAGATGGTTTCGATCATATTCATTTAAAACCTCCTCACTGACAGGGCCGTGGTATCCTGCCTGGCTCAAATAAACAGTTAAATTTAACCTAATTGTGCTTATTGCTGCTTTTAGTTGAGAATACTCTGAGGCCATAATCTATATACCCTAGGAAGCAATGAAAAGATTTAATTTTACCATATTGAGCTATAAAAATACAATGCGAGACCCTCCGCTGTACACTTAATCTATTTTCTTGAGCACATCTTTACATAATAAAACATTAAGGTTATTGTTCTATAATAGAGCAAAGTGAATCTATTTGGGATTTTCAGCGTGTTTAAAAAACCTTTAATGCTTGGTTGCAGTGGTGGAAGTGGCCATAACGCCGCTATTCAGGGAATAATTGATTGGGCAAATCTTGATCCAAGTGCCCTAAGTGTATATACACCAGTAAAATACAATGATAAAAAGAAAACCAGTATCCAGCAGCAAATAGGTTTTAGTGCTGCAGTAATGGAGCTATTAGGTGAACCCATTAAAGTCATGTTTGGCGTTACTCCTCTTCCTGCACTGCCTCCAAAAACACGACTCGACCAAGAAATAAAAACCTTGGCGGAGCGAAATCGATCCCCTCGCAACTACGTTGATATGCTCCTGGATGTTTATCCTGAAGGTTATGAATATGCAGCCATTTGGAATATCTTGCAACGTAATGATGAAACCCGGGAACTTACCAAGTTAATCAAATGGCAATCGAAAAGTGACAAAGATAATTATAAGATGGTTTATAACTATTTTTTTAAAGCCTTAGAAGATGCAAAAAAGGCTGACGAACCATTTAGCGAGATAATCAGCACTCAAGCAATGAGCCTGCCCGCACTTTGTGATGCAGTTAGAAACTACAATAAAAAATATAATGAAAGTGTCGTCATTCATCAGTATTTAACTGATTTGCCGACCATGGGCGCTGTGCATTTTTTTAATTCACTAGCAGGGTTAAGCAAAAAACAACGCAGTCAAATGGTGTTACATGGGGTTGGTCTGGAAGAAAAAAGTAAGGTCATCCAGCATTTTTTCCCCAAAAAACATTCATTTAAAGCAATAAAAAATATTCCTGCCAATGAAAACCCTATGGTAAGAAAAGGTTTTAAGCAAGAAGAATATAATAACAGTGGTAAGTTCAATAAAACTTGTACCATACAACCAAAGTCAGCCCCGCCTATTGAGATCGCTGCCAATGAAAAAATCGCCAGCATCATGCTGGGAAGCCAGGCAAGCACGGCCACCATAGAATACATTGAAACCTTACTGGAATGCGGTTGTACTAAAATTTTTGTGTTTGGCGGTCAAAATGAACACATTGCAAATAAAATTGATGACATCGTAAAACTCCATCCAGAATACAATGAACGAATTATCCGTTTAGCAAACCAGGACGACCCGCAAATTACGTCGATAATGACCCGTAGCAATATTGTAGTCATTCGTGGTGGTGGCTTGAGCGCGATGGAGCAAATGGCCATGCCCCATAATGAAAACCAGATTATATTAGTCCATCATGCAGACTCTCCTGATAAAGAGCTTTCTTCAGGCATTAGCTGGGAAGATGGTAACACAGACGAATTATTAGAAGAAATGAGAGCAAAAGGCCTTCGTGCTGAAAAAGTTTCTCCTCAACGTGCACGACGAATCATTATCAATCAAGAAATTACTCTTGCAATGGATGGCGCCGTTGAAAAAGAAATGCTGGCAAACTTACCCTTATCTAACTCTACTTTGAAGCAATGTACCCAATGGATAAAGGAAGGTAATAAGGAAGTTATCCGTCAATATTTTAGCTCTTTGGCTCAAGGCTCAACTAATGAAGATGAAAGAAAAAATTTATTGCACATTGAAACGCTCAATAGCCGTTGTGACAATTGCAAAAGTTACCTGGAAAAATTAATTCTGACTGAAGCAAAAAATTGTCAGCTTAATCTTTCATTGGCTCAAATCATTACACAGCACCAGTCTATTTCCGAACAAGAATCGGAAGAGGCCCCCATCCCTTTCTCGTCAACGTTAAATGCATTAGTGAAAAGTTATAAGGGTGTGGATACACTACAAATGAATATTCTCACCCAAGAAAACAAGCCTTTTGCGGAGAAATTAACCAATTTCCGTGATGCTTATCCACGAGTAAAAGAAAATATTCTTGCTTATAGCGATAATAAAATAAAACAGTTTTTATCTGAAATCATTTATCAATTGGCTATGATATTTGGAGCAGCTAAAAATCCAAACCCACTCTCTATTTTTAGCCCTGTTCAAAATCTTCGAAAAGACATTGAAGCAGAAGCCCAAAATGCAGGCATTAGTTTACCCAGTCGATAAAATCTCGTTTTTCTGGCTGGGTCTTGGCTCAGCCAACAAGTGATTCACTATCAATATCACAAACACGCTGTGTGCTATACTGTAGTTAGGAATTCGTCTTACTCGCAAGAAACCAAGGAAGAACATGAAACTATATCAATGCCTTTTAGGCAGCCTCTATTTAAGTAGCTCTCTGGCTTTTGCTCATGGTGGCGGAGGCGGTTGGGGAGGCGGAGGTTGGGGCGGTGGCCCACATGGACACCCTCATCACGGCTGGCATCATCATGGTTGGCACCATCATGGCAATCATCATAACCAAAATCCTTATCATAATAATTTCAATGATGGATATCATAATGGCTTTAATGATGGTTACATTCAATACAACCAGGGCTATGGCGGCAACATCAATAATTGGGGTAATGGTAACAATAACTGGGGCGGCAATAACAATTGGAACAGTAATAACTGGTAAGCGATATCAACGTAAAACTGTTGCTAACGGGTTTTCTTCCAATTGTTTCAGTAACTCTTTATCGGTTAATGAACGACCACAATCAATATAGGCAAAGGCATGGGAAAAATCCCTAAGCTCCATCGTAAAAGTAGAATGATGTACGGGGGAAATAACTAATTGGGTTTTTCCATTTTTCGTATTATGTTTTTCTTCTGCATGCCGCCCACCATATAGAAACAAATGTGAAAACCAATTCCTGTTTTCATGATGAGGGTTTCTCAATATAAGGAATTTTCGATGAGACCATTCGCTTTCAACTATTCCGATGAGGGCATAAGCGTGTTTCATAATAATTCCCTCCGGCGGCTCTTCTTTGGGAATACAAATGATGGGGCGTTGGGATTCATAGGCTTTTTTCAAAACAGTAAAAAGTTCAACCTCATCAGCACTGTAATGATTTTCATCGGGTAAAATGGCATACGTATTTAACCATTGCTCAACTGCTTGAATTGCAGGTAAGGGCGGATTTTTGCTACTGCGAGCCAAATGAT
>CAZTYT010000008.1:0-21581 GCA_964618245.1 uncultured Legionella sp.
CCTAAGGATGTTTCACCATTTTGATTGGCACTAATTAAATCGACATTAGCTTTGATAAGTTCTTGGACTATGGCAACATGGCCATTTTCGCAAGCAACATGCAAAGGAGTTATCTTTAAATCAGTAGCAAGATTTAAATCAACCTGGGCAGCAACAAGCATTTTAACTATAGCAAGATGGCCATTTTGGCAAGCAACAAACAAAGAAGTAGCACCTCTTGTTTCCTGATGATTTAAATTAACACTTCCAGTTTCAAGAAGTGCCTTAACTACCTGATCATGGCCATTTTGGCAGGCAATATACAAAGGAGTTATCTTTAAATCAATAGCAAGATTTAAATCAACCTTGGCAGCAATAAGCACATTGACCACATCAATGTAACCATGACTACAAGCGACAAATAAAGATGTAGCGCCTTTTTTGGCTTGACAATTCAAACTGGCATTCATGCTTTGGTGAGCTAGAATTAGAGTTTTAACCAACTCAAGATGTCCCCCTTGCGAGGCTAAAAAAAGAGGAAACCCTCCGCCTAAACGTTGGGAATTTAAATCTAATTTTTGATTTTGCCATGCGACAAGAAGTTCTTTTGCTATTTCATAATTGCCATTTTGGCAAGCAATATGAAAAGCAGTGTCATTCTGTTGCTTTATACTTACATCTACTTGTACTGCAAGGCATTGTTGTACAGTTTCTAAATCATTATGTTGTGCTGCTACATAAAGAAGGTTACACCCGTGATTATTTTTCTGTTCGCCACTAACTTTGTTAACTTGATGAATTCGCAACCATTCAGGGTCTTTTTTTAACCCTCCAAGAGCTTCGTAAAAACAAGCCTTTTCTTGTGCTGATAAATTAGGAGCAATAAAAGGATGAAATGAAAAAACCATCGGTGCTGGATAATATTTTATTACTATAGCAGTTAATTCATCAGTGCTATAATCATTTTCTCCCTCATGTAAGAAATTGATATCAGTAAATGTCCAGCGTCCTTGTTGATAATCCAAGTTAAATGCATGAGAGCCTGAGCCTACAACTAAAGAAACTGGATGCTCAAAGTCCTTTAAGGCATTATCGATGCATTTAAGAAAAACAGAAAATGTCTCTTGAGTATAACTCCCTGAAAAGACAGGGCTTATTAATTTAGAGTGTTCTTTTGTTTCCAAGGCAACGGGGCGAAGCCAGGATTCCGCAGGTAATGTCGATTGTAACTGTAGTCCCTTTTTCCCAAAAAAATCCAGCGCCTCATCAGGACTGAAATAAAGAAGTATTCCATCAAAAAATGCATAAAGATCAAACCATTGCTGGTAGGGAAATTTATTTTCTAATTTAGAATGCATCAAACTAAAAAATTTTTGAAAATCGTTCTTGAAAGAGATTCCTTCTTTTTCTACCTCTTTTTCTGCTTGCTCTACTTGGGGCCAAACATCTGTTTTAATTTGGTTTAACCGATTTTTAAAAGAGCTGGGATCTTCAGCTAGAAATGCTTGGCGGCGCATGTGAGCAAAGCCAAAACATACACCATTATCAAGGTATTCTGCCTTTTCAGGATAGAATGCTTGAAGACATCGGATGAGTTCATAATGAGTAGGGAGCAACATATGATCATTAATTTTTCAGAAAGAATATATTTTACAATAAGTTCAAAATATGATCAATGGTTGGTTTTTTTAATTAATGTGATCCTCCTAAGGTTCAAAGGAACTCAGAGGGAAATATGGGGTGATGAGAAAGGGCTAATTTTTTGGCCATTTCTCAGTACCCAATAAAATCCCTATATTCTACGTTGTAAACCTGCTGCTGCCAGAATTTTTGTGGATATCTCTTCAATAGAGTATTTGGTTGAATTGATGTAGGGTATTTTTTCCTTCTGGTACATTGCTTCTACTTCATTCACTTCAAGTCGGCATTGTTCGGCTGATGCATATTTACTATGTGGTCTACGTTCTGCTCTAATTTGTTGCAATCGCTGCACGTCAATCGTTAAACCAAAAAGTTTATTTTTATAGGGTTTTAGCACCTCTGGCAATTGAAAACCCACTATATCTTCTTCGGTAAATGGGTAGTTTGCTGCTAAAATGCCGTATTGAAGGGCCATATACAAACAGCTCGGTGTTTTACCACAACGAGAGACACCAATCAAAATGATATCTGCTTTATCATAGCCACGGGTTTTCACTCCATCATCGTGAGATAAGGCAAAATCTATTGCCTCAAGTCGATGTAAATAAAGCGTGTTATTGACTACCCCATGGGTTCTACCAACAGTATAAGACGATTTTTCATTTAATTCTTTTTCTAGTGGCGCAATAAATGTGTTAAATAGATCAAAAACACTGGCATTGGCATTCTTCATGAAATATTCGCTGATTTCTTTATTGACTAAGGTCATGAACACTAAGGGTTTAATTTTGTATTCTTCAAATGCTTTGTTAATTTGCAATACGACTTTTTGTGCTTTTTCCAATGAATCAACATAAGGTATGGTAAGACGCTCAAAAGCGATATTTTCGAATTGGGTAATCAAGCTTTGCCCTAAAGTTTCTGCTGTAATCCCTGTGCCATCAGAGAGCATAAAAACGTAACGCTTCATATTTCGCCTATTATCGTGATGAAATTTTAATTTTATGATGAATCGAGTGACATCACCAGTAAGTGTACATATTTATGTGCTTCTGCTATCTTAAAAATAATAAAGAGCGAGCTGTTGTTGGGCTAAAGCTTCTATAGTATCAATACACAAAGTATGTTTATAGAATAGACTTTGGCCCAATAACAGCTAAAAAACTTAGGAAAGATGAGTATGGAATACGATCGATTAGGTGGTAATACTAAACTTTTTATTTTCGGGGTAATTTGTTTGGTTATCAGTTTAGGTTTGCTATTTTTTAGTTTGTATATTTTGCCATATTTTATTTGGGAATTAGGCTATAACATGCCCGATTTTGTATTAAATATGTTAGCCATGTATCAGGATGATTATCATTATACTTCAGCTGGAAGTAAAACCATTGTCTGGCTCATATTTTTTATCCCTTGTGTTATTACAGGGTTTATTTCCTACTTTATTTCTAATTATCTGGATAAACAGACATATGGCTCTGAAATAATGCCTGAGCCACAACAAAGGCCAGCAGGGGAAATCCCACAGCAAATAAAAGAATCTGCCAGTTTGGGTGGAAAAATTCTGGCATTGATGATTCTTATTGTGGTTGTTCTTTTATTATTACAGTACTTTGTTCAATTAACTGTTTAATGCAGTGACTGATGATAGGAGTTTTTTATGCTCACTCGGTGGAAAATTAAAAGAATTGTTAAAAAATTAAAAGCTATGCAAGCTAATCGTGTTAATAACCAACCTGGTGATGAGGTTTTAAAAAAGGAAATTGGTTATTATTTTGAATTGGCTAATATTTATAAGCGTTTGACAGGCAACAAAAAATATCCTCAGGCACTATTAATGCATGAAGAGTGCTTACGAGCTGCAGCTGGATTGGATGATGCAGAAGCTAATTATCAGTTAGGTAAACGACTGCTCGATGAGGCAAAGTTCCGTGAAAACCTTGAAAAAGAAGGGGTTTTCAATAGTGAAGTTAATAGTAAAAAAAGTTATCAACTTTATAGTGAAGCCCATGCTTATTTATCCGCAGCAATGAATCTTGGTCATATTGAAGCGAAACGATTAAAAGGATTGTGCCTAATCAATGGCTGGGGTGTTGATGCTGATAAAAATGCTGGATTTGAGTTAGTTGTTGCTAGTATTGAGCAGGAAGGCGCCTGGGATCGTGTGCCTCAAATATTTGCATCTATTGGCTTAAATAAACCAGAGTTTTTTGCTGCTATTATGCAACGGAGAAAAACCGTTTAGACATTAAATAGTTTGTTTTTTTTATGGTATAATTTAATATGTTTTATACAATGGTGTAATTATGTCAAATCCAATTGAATTGATGGAAATGCTTGAGAAAATATATCCTGGTGGTACCTCTCAAGACGCATATCTGACAAAATTAGAGCAAAAACTTACCGCTCAAAAAGATTACATCAATAAGCTTAAAACAGAGAATGACGCTTTTTTTAATTTTATTTATTCGTTGTTTGAACAAAGGTTAAATGCTGAGAGTTTGCGAAAAGAAATTAATGAGGCCGCCAATCAGTATGGTTTTGAAAACGTGGAACAGGCATTAAACCAAATTCAAAACAGATATGGCCAAACGTTACTACAAAAGGCATTTCAGCAGCAAAATTTTGCGATGGCAAAGCAACTGATGGATTTAGGTGCCGAAGTAGGGCCGATTGAGAGAGCTGCTTTTGAGGTGGCACTCGATAGTGTTTCAGCAAAGAAGTTTGGTTTTAGTCCGTCTGAGGTAGAGCATTTTCATCCGGTTAAAAATTTTGGCTTGGTTTTAGGTATAGAAATGACTAGTGCAGATGGGACTTATTCTCAAATAGCGCATATTGCTCCTACCTATCGCTTGATGACAAATTTTGTTAACCAATATGCAAACAATAATCCTCAGCGGCAAAACTTTAAAGAAATAGCAGAAGCTCTGTCTTTTACCAATAATGCGGCAAAGTTTTCTCACAGCACTTCAAAAGATAATCCATGGGCTGGGGAAGTAATGGCTAATCGCATTAGTCAAGGCAAACTTACTACAATTCCTCTGAGCTGCCAGGGCCATTTCATGGGGTTATCCGTAGTACCCGATGGACCAGGTTCAAAATCAGGTTATTTGGTTTTTACTAACCGTGGCATAGGTTGCGAAGAAGCGGGAACCCAAATCTATCGGATTAACGATTTAAGTAAAATTAATGGGCAATTTATTAATACAGCTATGAATGGGCATAGCCAGCAGCGTTCTCATGCTCACATGATGGGTTTACTTAATCAGGTAACAGAAGGCCCGCCTATTTATACAATTAAGCAAAAAGCTCAAAAACATGATAATTGTTCAATAGCTAATTCCCGCTCTAACATGCAAGGGATTCTGTTGTGCCAAAAAGCGATAACAAAGCATGGTTTTGATAATTTAAGCCAACAAGATATTAATGACGTAAAAACCGAGTATAAAAACTTTACTCATGCGATGCGAGCTGAAAAAGTAAATGAGTTAGCAATGGAAATTGCCAAAAATCCCAAAGATCCTGATTTAATTAACTTGGCAAAAGAATACCTAAAGCAACATCCCCGAGCAGAAATCGAATTAAGAAATAAATTAACTACTGCTTTAGAAAAGGCTAATGCAGAGGAAGGGCACACTTGGACTGCTCGCCGCTCAATGTCTTGATGTATTCGAAATTTTATCATATCAGATATCTTTAAACCCATATTCAAAAACCACCTAATAAGATGATATGATTAATCTTAACTTTTAAGGGATAATCTGAAAGATAAGGAATGCCTCTCATGTTACGACGCGACATTACCACAACCAATGTATTAATTGCTGCTGCTGGAGGAATGGTTGGTTCAGGTTGGTTATTTAGCCCTTATATTAGTGCTCAAATTGCTGGTGGCAATTCATTAATCTCCTGGATTATTGCAACTATATTCATGTTGTTTATTGCATTGCCTTTATGTGAATTGGGAACAATGTTTCCAATTTCAGGTGGGATGTCCAATTATCCTACTTTTACGCATGGGAAAGAAGTAGGGTTTTTATTTGCGTGGACCTCCTGGCTTTCTTATGTAGTCATGACTCCCATTGAAATACAAGCAATTCTGCAATACGCAAGCCATTTTTTCCCTATTCTTGTGACAGGCAATACGGTCGCACTTCAATTATCAGGATATGGCTATGTTGCTGCTATTGCGATTATGTTATTTGTTGTACTTTTAAACTCCTATGGCATCAAGTTTCTTGCTGAATGCAATAAATATGCGAGTTTGATTAAATTTATTCTTCCAAGCATTGCGATTGTTTCATTATTATATGTTGCTCCATCTATGAGTAATGTATCGATTGACTTATCAAGCAAAGATAGCTGGATTAAGATTTTTGCAGCGCTTTCTGAGGGTGGGGTAGTATTTGCCTTTACTGGTTTTCAAAATGGCTTGGTTTTGGCTGGTGAGGTTAAAAACCCACAACGTAGTATTCCCATAGCTATTTTGGGAGCAGTATTAATTGGTTTTATATTGTATTTTATGTTGCAGCTCAGTTTTATTGCAGCAATTCCACAAAAATATCTGGCAAATGGTTGGTCTGGTTTAACTTATCCAGGTGATAGCGGTCCTTTAGTGGGATTGACTTTGCTCCTTGGGTTAGGGGTAGTCGCTACTTTGCTTATGATTGATGCTTCTTTTTCTCCTTTTGGAACTTCTTTAGTTTATGCGGCAGCAACCTCAAGAATTTTATATGGTATGGCTCAGAATCAACATTTGCCAAAAATCTTTTTAAAAGTGAATCGTCATAAGATTCCTTATGTGACTCTTTATGTTAACCTGGTAGTTGGTATGTTGTCTTTTTTGCCATTTCCTGGATGGCAAAAATTGGTAACTTTTTTATCATCAGCTAGTATTCTTTCCTATAGTATTGGGCCGATAAGTTTATTGGCAATGCGTAAATTACAACCGGAGAGTCAACGCCCATTTAAGCTTTCATGGGCATTAGTTTGCTGTCACATTGCTTTTTATCTATGCAACCTAATGCTATATTGGTGTGGCTTTTCCATTCTTTGGAAATTGGATGTTGCTTTATCAATTGGCTTGGTTCTTTATTTTATTGCCCATCGTAAAAGTTCATTTGATAATGGCTTACTATTATGCTGGTTTGTGTTTTACATGGGAGCGATGTTACTTATTTCTTACTTGGGGTCTTTTGGCGGAATAGGGGCTCTACAATTTCCATATGATTTAATTTGCATCTTTCCCTTAAGCATTTTTACTCTATGTTTATCACAAGCTTTATTAAAACCTATAGGACACCAACTTATTGTAAGTGAGGCGGACGGCTCCATCAGTATAAAAAAAGACGGAGCTTTAACACTTAATTAAATGTGACCTTCCTACTATTGTGGGAAGGCCATTCTATTTGCCGCTTACATAGCACAACTATCCGCAAAACATTTTAGAAACGGAGAGGCCATGCAAAGTATTTTGAGTCAATTTATAGTTTATTTCCGGCATTATTTTAGCTCCATAGGGATAATTCCACTGTTTTTATTCAGTCAGATTGTTTCCTCACAAACTTTATCGGCCAAAATCGATGAAATAATTGAACAAGAGTTGCCGCATGCAACCGTTGGGGTATTGATTAAAGA
The DNA here is from genome assembly GCA_964618245.1 of uncultured Legionella sp. GTDB lineage: Bacteria > Pseudomonadota > Gammaproteobacteria > Legionellales > Legionellaceae > Legionella. The sequence goes on from CAZTYT010000008.1 coordinate 7,258, forward strand.
TCTACAAACAGGTGATGTAGTCTATAGTCGAAATGCAAATAAGCTGCTTACTCCTGCCAGTAGCACGAAATTATTTACTGCTGCAGCAGCTTTATATCACTTGAGGCCTGATTTTCACTTTGTCACAACATTATCTCAAAAAGGAGAAAATTATTATCTTACTTTTACGGGATCTCCCTCGTTTACCAGTGATAATTTAGTCGATTTATTATCTAGCTTGAAAAAAAATAATGTTAAAACAATAACAGGGAATATTATTATTGATGCTACGAGATATCCTGCTCCGTATTATTTAAGTGGCGACTCTTACGATGATTTAGGTTGGGGATATACTGCTCCTGATACGGCTGCCGTATTAAATGAAAATGCTGAAATCTATGAGCTAGTCAGTGCAGAAAAGCTAGGAATGCCTGCGCAGATTCGCCCCAAAGCCTCTTCTAAAACTAAAAAATCTAATACAAAGGCTTTAACGCTGATTAATGAAGTTGTAACAGTTAATAAAGATGAAGAAAAAAATCATTGCAGTTTAAATGTAGAAATAAAAGAGAATAATACACTACGCCTATTTGGCTGTGCGCAGAAAACTAAAAATCCTAAAACATTAGAACTAGCTATACCTGAGCCCACACTCTATATAAAACAGGTAATTCAAGAGGTATTAGCCAAAGAGGGTATTAATTTAAAAGGTCAAATTCTAACTGGTAATACGCCACCAGATACTCATTATATAGCGAGCTATCAATCAGGAAATCTTATAAAACTTCTTAAACACATGCTGCAAAAATCAGATAACCTTTATGCAAACAGTTTTACCAGAACCTTGGGATATCAACTCACAGGAAAAGGCACACATAAAGAGGGCGCTTTTGCTATTAGAAAAATAATTGCTGACCAGGCCCATGTGGATACAACTCAATTGGAACTGGTTGATGGTGAGGGCACTCGGTATAATTTAATTTCGCCAGAACAAATTGTTTTTCTATTGACTGAGTTATATCGAAATAAGGCATTTCAGCCCGTGTTATTAAGCATCCTTCCACAGGCAGGTATATCAGGGACGCTTCAACCCCGAATGAAAGAAACCATTTTAGAAAAAAAAGTTTTTGCTAAAACAGGTTCAATGCATGATGTTTCCTCTTTATCAGGGTTTATTATTAATCCTAATGCCAAGTCCTTTGTTTTTTCAATTATTACCAATGGTGTAATTAAATCAAATGAGAAGGCAAAAGCATTAGAGGAAAAAATATTATTAGCTGTAGCGCAATATTATTTAGAGAAACAAGCAAAGGTTTAGTTGTTATAATTTGGAGATCGATTGATTGAATACTGAAAAATTATTTTCCTATGGTACCTTACGTTATGAATCAGTACAGTTAGCTAGTTTCGGCAGAAAATTAGAAGGGCAGGCTGATATACTTCCTGGGTTTGCTTTATCCATGGTAAAAATCAATGATCCACATGTGGTTGCAACAAGTGGTGAGGCAGAGCATCCTATTATAAAGCATACTGGAAATCATGCTGATAAAGTCGAAGGCATGGTTTTTGTAATCAGCGCAGAAGAACTAGTGCGTGCTGACTCTTATGAGGTGGATGATTATAAACGGATTAAAGTTCAACTTGCTTCAGGAGATTCTGCGTGGGTGTATGTTTGTAAACAGTCATCATAATTTTCTTCTGTCCGGAGTGCTATCTCTTAATTTAATACTGATTTCCCTTGATGTAGCCTTGATGTTTTTCAAGGCCACATTAAAACTTAAGACTAGGACTCTTTGACCCATCTTAACATAAAGGCGCCGATAATTTGGAAGAGAGGCAAAATAGCTAAGGCAACGTGATAGCTAAATAGGGAGAAATCATGTGTACTTCCTGAACTATTAAATAGATCAAGTATTGTTCCGATCGCTGGTTCAGCAATTGCATCCAAAAGCGCATCGCTGGCGTTAATCAGAGAAGTAGCAGTTCCTGCAAGGTGTAATGGATTTAATTCTTTCCCAATAACAAAAACGATTGGTAAAGCTCCTAAGCTGAATCCAAACAAGAAAAGCAAAAAGCTTAATAGCCAAAGTGGCATAGGATGGGCATAAATGACCAAACTAATGGATAAAGCCGAGACTAAGGTACTGTAGAACATAACCGAAAGGCGATTGCTTATACGATTACAAATTAACGCAAAGAGAGGGCAAGCTACACCCAAACCAACAAATACTAATGAAATGACACTAGGAGCTTCCAATGGCGTTAAATGGTAAGCTTTTTGCAGAAAGGGATTTCCCCAGAGCCCACAGAAAATTACTATCGGCGAAAAGGCCAGGCCGTTATAGGCAGTTAGCAACCAATTTTGCTTATTTTTTAATATAAGAAGAATATTACTCCATACAGGGGTCTTCACCGGTTGTGTTTGTTCAGCGATTTGAACCTTTGGTTTGTCTTTTACAAAAATAAAGAATAGAGAAGCGAGTAGAACTCCTATCCAGGCTAAATTAATCAGACTAGAGCGCCAACCTATCTGATTAACTAACCAGGCAAGTGGCATTTGACCACAAACTGCACCAATCATACTCGAAGTAAATAAAAAAGAAGTCAGCAAAGCATAATATTTCTTCTCAAACCATACGGCAGCCAGCTTGAAATAAGAAATACTGGCAAAAGAAACCCCAACACCAATAAGTGCCCGTCCCCAAATAGCGGTATTAAGTTGCTCCGCATGAGCAAAAAGAAATAATCCCAAAGCACAAATGAAAATGGCGCTACTTGCGATGAAACGTGTTCCGTAATGATCTAATATGATGCCTACAAATAACGGAATAATAAGATAAGTCCAAAAATAAGCACCAGATAGAACCCCAAGCCCAAGTCCTTGTAAGTGAAAGGTTTCCATTAACTGTGGAGCCATGACACTGGGAAAATTTTGTAAGATATATTTATAAAATAAAAAAGCAGCACATAAACTAATAACGATCAGTGCACGTTTCGTATGAGGTTTTGTTACTGTAGTGTTTAATGTATGTGCCTGACATGTGTTTTCCATGGTTTTCCCCGAAAGTTAATCTTATTGGTGATTATTCGCTTTCCTCTCTCCCTAGAGAGGTCGAATAATCAAAGACGTGACTCTAGGGTAGGCTGAGGCAAATAATGACCACGACCACAGAAATTTGGGTAATAGAAGAGATGACTTGCAGCAATGCAGAAGTGCGGAAAATAGCTAATTGTGATTGCTGGCTATTGGTCATTTAGTTTTCAGGATGTAAAATTTAATTCATACTAACCTTGTTTGAAAGGAAAAGTCAATACTTAGATGGTAATTACGGCTGCCCCGGTAAATCGGCCGTGACGCAAGTCATCTAATGCTTCATTGGCTTCGATTAAAGGATAGGTGTGTACTTCTGTTGTGACTGGAATCTTGGGGGCTAGCGCTAAAAATTCTTCGCCATCCTTGCGGGTTAAATTAGCAATCGAACATAAGGTGCGTTCGCCCCAAAGGATATCATACGAGAAACCAGGAATTTCACTCATATGGATACCAGCACAAACAACTATTCCACCCTTAAGTGTATTTTTTAGCGCAACAGGAACAAGTTCACCAATAGGGGCAAAAATAATTGCGGCATCCAAAAGATGTGGTGCTGGTTCCGTTGAGCTACCCGCCCATGTGGCACCTAATTGATAAGCAAACTCTTGGGCAGCTTTATCGCCAGGAGAAGTAAAGGCATAAATTTTTCTCCCTTGTTTTTTTGCGACTTGAATTAATATATGGGCTGCAGCACCAAAACCGTATAATCCCAAGTGCTCTGCATTAGCTGTTTTTAATAAAGCACGATAACCAATTAACCCAGCACAAAATAATGGAGCAGCTTGCTCATCGGAATATCCTGCGGGAATAGGGAAACAAAATTTATGATTTGCAACACAATACTCTGCAAATCCTCCATCAATTTGATAACCAGTAAATTGTGCTTTATCACAAAGATTTTCACGTCCACTAAGGCAAAACTGACAAGCCTCGCAACTCCCTCCTAACCAGGGTATTCCAATACGTTGACCGATTTCAAAAGAAGACACTGCTGATCCTAATTGTTCAACGGTACCTACAATTTGGTGTCCAGGGATAAGCGGCAGTTTGGGGTTAGTTAGTTCGCCGTCAACTACATGCAAATCAGTTCGGCATATCCCGCAGGCAGATATTTTTACTAATACTTGATTTGCTTGAGGAACAGGTTTTTTTACTTCTGCTGGAGTTAGTAATTCCCCTGGCTTATTTAAAATCATAGCTCGCATAATCCATTCCTTTTTGCTTATAAAACAAGTCCTTGTCTTGTCTTAAATTAGCACAATTAGGTCATTTTGTCATGTTTTTGAACTTGACACACCAAGTGGCTGAACCAAACTTATTTTGATGGATAGCATTTATTTTAAAATGACAATTACGGGTGAAAAATCAACATCCAGGAAAAATGAAATCCAGATATAGCTATGCCTCCCATATCGTTCTATACTGGAGCGATATGGTTTTTATTGGTCGGAAACTGACAGGGAGAATACAATGAAGGCGCTAGTGTACCAGGGACCAGGAAAAAAATCAGTGGAAGAGCGTCCTAAGCCGGTTATTACCCATTCTTCCGATGCAATTATTAAAATGACCAAAACCACTATTTGTGGCACGGACCTTCATATTCTTAAGGGAGATGTCCCCACTTGCTCTCCAGGAAGAATACTAGGCCATGAGGGGATTGGTGTAATTGAGTCTATTGGCGACTCTGTTACTGGATTTCAACCAGGAGATAAAGTTCTTATTTCATGCATTACCAGCTGTGGTAAATGCGAATATTGTCGTCGTGGTATGTATTCCCACTGTTTAAACGGTGGCTGGATATTGGGGAATACTATTGATGGTACTCAGGCTGAGTATGTACTTATCCCACAAGCAGATACAAGCTTATATAAGATACCTGAAAAAGCTGACGAAGAATCAATCGTAATGCTTAGTGATATCTTACCCACTGGTTATGAATGTGGTGTTTTAAATGGGAAAGTTAGTCCGGGATGTACTGTTGCCATTGTTGGGGCAGGGCCTATTGGATTATCTACTTTATTGTCTTCCCAGTTTTATTCCCCTGCAGAAATTATTATGATTGATGTGGATGAAAATCGGCTTGAGTTGGCTAAACGCCTGGGCGCAACCATTACTATTAATAATAAAGACGGTAAAGCAGTGGATAAAGTATTGGAGTTAACCCAAGGCCGTGGAGTTGATAGTGCTATAGAAGCAGTCGGTATCCCTGACACCTTTGTTTTATGTGAAAATATTGTCAATCCAGGTGGAGTTATTGCTAATGTTGGTGTACATGGAAAAAAAGTAGATTTACATCTGGAACGACTTTGGTCGCAAAACATAACGATTACTACCAGGTTAGTGGACACCGTAACTACCCCCTTGTTACTGAAATCTTTATGTTCTAAAAAAATTAAACCTCAATTGTTAATTAGTCACCGCTTTCAATTTGCAGATATAATGGAAGCTTATGAGACGTTTGCGAATGCGGCAAATACACAGGCAATAAAAATAATTATTACTGTATAGGCAATTATATGACTTATATCGAAAATCGGATTTTTGATGAAATCTCTATAGGTGATTCAGCTAGTCTTAAGCGTCTTTTAACTGAAAAAGATATTGAGCTTTTTGCAGTGATGTCAGGGGATGTTAATCCTGCTCATGTGGACGCTGAATATGCCAAAAATGATATGTTTCACAAAATTATCGCTCATGGAATGTGGGGTGCTTCGCTTATATCCACTGTATTAGGAACAGAATTACCAGGACCTGGTACTATTTATTTGGATCAAACTTTAAAATTTGAACATCCAGTAGGCATCGGCGATACAATTACTGTAACACTCACAGTAATTAATAAAAAACAGGAAAAGAGTCTTATCGAATTTGATTGTCAATGTGTGAATCAACTTGGTAAAACAGTAATTAGCGGAAATGCCCTGGTGATTGCTCCAACTGAAAAAATTAAAAGAAAGCGCGTTGAGCTACCAACAGTTGAAATTAAGTCTGCTAAGTCTCATTGGTATCATGATTTAATTGCTTCTAAAAATGAATTAAAACCATTAGTTACAGCAGTAGTCCATCCAGTCGATGTATTATCGTTGAAAGGTGCAATTGCTTCGGCAATGGAAGGATTAATTAAGCCAATATTGATTGGTCCAAAACAGAAAATTCTGGATGCGGCAAAAGAGGCTGGCATTAATATTTCTACTTATGAAATTATAGCAACCGAACATAGTACTGCTGCAGCTGAAAAAGCAGTTGAAATGGCACAAAAGTGCGAAGTAGAAGCAATAATGAAGGGGAAGATTCATACCGATGAGCTCATGATACCTATTATTAATAAAGACAATGGATTACGCACTGGTCGACGAATGAGTCATGTCTTTTGCCTGGAAGTACCTAATTACCCTAAACCCATATTTTTAACTGATGCGGCCATAAACCTCTTTCCCAACCTTAGGGAGAAATGTGATATTGTCCAAAACGCAATCGATCTCTTTTTTACATTGGGGTTTGGTGTTCCTAAAGTAGCTATTCTTTCAGCAGTAGAAACGGTGAATGAAAAAATTCCGTCTACCCTGGATGCGACTGCTTTATGTAAGATGGCAGAGCGCGGGCAGATTATTGGTGGAATCCTTGATGGTCCATTGGCATTTGATAATGCTATTTCCATGGACTCGGCACGCGAGAAGGGAATTTTCTCGCCAGTAGCAGGAGATGCCGATATTTTGGTCGTACCGGATGTTGAGTCAGGTAATATGCTTTACAAACAAATGACTTATCTTTCTGGAATTGAGGCTGCTGGCATGGTGTTAGGAGCGCGAGTGCCCATTATTCTTACTAGCCGTGGTAGTGATGAATTATCTCGAAAGGCATCTTGTGCAATGGCATTGTTGTATGTGCGTAGAAAAAATGAGGGGGTAAAGCCATAAGATGGATAAAGCTATTTTGGTACTTAACTCAGGATCATCTAGCATTAAATTTGCTCTTTTTGCGGTGCCTGACCTTCATTTGCTTTATCATGGAAAAATCAAAAATATTTTTGAAGCACCTCAATTTAAAGTGTTTAATCAATCTCAGCAACTCCTTGCACAAGAGACAATTCCTGTTTCAGGATATGACTCTTCTTTCGAGTATTTGTTTAATTGGCTTCGGGGATTACCCCATTCTTTTTCGTTAAAAGCAGTTGGACACCGGGTAGTTCATGGTGGTACATTTTTTCTGGCTCCCTGTCTTATTAATGAGTTGGTGATAGAACAAATTGACTCGCTTACACCGTTAGCGCCTTTACACCAACCTTTAAATGTCAAAGCAATTCGAAGCATTAAAAAATTATACCCGCCCATGTGGCACCTAATTGATAAGCAAACTCTTGGGCAGCTTTATCGCCAGGAGAAGTAAAGGCATAAATTTTTCTCCCTTGTTTTTTTGCGACTTGAATTAATATATGGGCTGCAGCACCAAAACCGTATAATCCCAAGTGCTCTGCATTAGCTGTTTTTAATAAAGCACGATAACCAATTAACCCAGCACAAAATAATGGAGCAGCTTGCTCATCGGAATATCCTGCGGGAATAGGGAAACAAAATTTATGATTTGCAACACAATACTCTGCAAATCCTCCATCAATTTGATAACCAGTAAATTGTGCTTTATCACAAAGATTTTCACGTCCACTAAGGCAAAACTGACAAGCCTCGCAACTCCCTCCTAACCAGGGTATTCCAATACGTTGACCGATTTCAAAAGAAGACACTGCTGATCCTAATTGTTCAACGGTACCTACAATTTGGTGTCCAGGGATAAGCGGCAGTTTGGGGTTAGTTAGTTCGCCGTCAACTACATGCAAATCAGTTCGGCATATCCCGCAGGCAGATATTTTTACTAATACTTGATTTGCTTGAGGAACAGGTTTTTTTACTTCTGCTGGAGTTAGTAATTCCCCTGGCTTATTTAAAATCATAGCTCGCATAATCCATTCCTTTTTGCTTATAAAACAAGTCCTTGTCTTGTCTTAAATTAGCACAATTAGGTCATTTTGTCATGTTTTTGAACTTGACACACCAAGTGGCTGAACCAAACTTATTTTGATGGATAGCATTTATTTTAAAATGACAATTACGGGTGAAAAATCAACATCCAGGAAAAATGAAATCCAGATATAGCTATGCCTCCCATATCGTTCTATACTGGAGCGATATGGTTTTTATTGGTCGGAAACTGACAGGGAGAATACAATGAAGGCGCTAGTGTACCAGGGACCAGGAAAAAAATCAGTGGAAGAGCGTCCTAAGCCGGTTATTACCCATTCTTCCGATGCAATTATTAAAATGACCAAAACCACTATTTGTGGCACGGACCTTCATATTCTTAAGGGAGATGTCCCCACTTGCTCTCCAGGAAGAATACTAGGCCATGAGGGGATTGGTGTAATTGAGTCTATTGGCGACTCTGTTACTGGATTTCAACCAGGAGATAAAGTTCTTATTTCATGCATTACCAGCTGTGGTAAATGCGAATATTGTCGTCGTGGTATGTATTCCCACTGTTTAAACGGTGGCTGGATATTGGGGAATACTATTGATGGTACTCAGGCTGAGTATGTACTTATCCCACAAGCAGATACAAGCTTATATAAGATACCTGAAAAAGCTGACGAAGAATCAATCGTAATGCTTAGTGATATCTTACCCACTGGTTATGAATGTGGTGTTTTAAATGGGAAAGTTAGTCCGGGATGTACTGTTGCCATTGTTGGGGCAGGGCCTATTGGATTATCTACTTTATTGTCTTCCCAGTTTTATTCCCCTGCAGAAATTATTATGATTGATGTGGATGAAAATCGGCTTGAGTTGGCTAAACGCCTGGGCGCAACCATTACTATTAATAATAAAGACGGTAAAGCAGTGGATAAAGTATTGGAGTTAACCCAAGGCCGTGGAGTTGATAGTGCTATAGAAGCAGTCGGTATCCCTGACACCTTTGTTTTATGTGAAAATATTGTCAATCCAGGTGGAGTTATTGCTAATGTTGGTGTACATGGAAAAAAAGTAGATTTACATCTGGAACGACTTTGGTCGCAAAACATAACGATTACTACCAGGTTAGTGGACACCGTAACTACCCCCTTGTTACTGAAATCTTTATGTTCTAAAAAAATTAAACCTCAATTGTTAATTAGTCACCGCTTTCAATTTGCAGATATAATGGAAGCTTATGAGACGTTTGCGAATGCGGCAAATACACAGGCAATAAAAATAATTATTACTGTATAGGCAATTATATGACTTATATCGAAAATCGGATTTTTGATGAAATCTCTATAGGTGATTCAGCTAGTCTTAAGCGTCTTTTAACTGAAAAAGATATTGAGCTTTTTGCAGTGATGTCAGGGGATGTTAATCCTGCTCATGTGGACGCTGAATATGCCAAAAATGATATGTTTCACAAAATTATCGCTCATGGAATGTGGGGTGCTTCGCTTATATCCACTGTATTAGGAACAGAATTACCAGGACCTGGTACTATTTATTTGGATCAAACTTTAAAATTTGAACATCCAGTAGGCATCGGCGATACAATTACTGTAACACTCACAGTAATTAATAAAAAACAGGAAAAGAGTCTTATCGAATTTGATTGTCAATGTGTGAATCAACTTGGTAAAACAGTAATTAGCGGAAATGCCCTGGTGATTGCTCCAACTGAAAAAATTAAAAGAAAGCGCGTTGAGCTACCAACAGTTGAAATTAAGTCTGCTAAGTCTCATTGGTATCATGATTTAATTGCTTCTAAAAATGAATTAAAACCATTAGTTACAGCAGTAGTCCATCCAGTCGATGTATTATCGTTGAAAGGTGCAATTGCTTCGGCAATGGAAGGATTAATTAAGCCAATATTGATTGGTCCAAAACAGAAAATTCTGGATGCGGCAAAAGAGGCTGGCATTAATATTTCTACTTATGAAATTATAGCAACCGAACATAGTACTGCTGCAGCTGAAAAAGCAGTTGAAATGGCACAAAAGTGCGAAGTAGAAGCAATAATGAAGGGGAAGATTCATACCGATGAGCTCATGATACCTATTATTAATAAAGACAATGGATTACGCACTGGTCGACGAATGAGTCATGTCTTTTGCCTGGAAGTACCTAATTACCCTAAACCCATATTTTTAACTGATGCGGCCATAAACCTCTTTCCCAACCTTAGGGAGAAATGTGATATTGTCCAAAACGCAATCGATCTCTTTTTTACATTGGGGTTTGGTGTTCCTAAAGTAGCTATTCTTTCAGCAGTAGAAACGGTGAATGAAAAAATTCCGTCTACCCTGGATGCGACTGCTTTATGTAAGATGGCAGAGCGCGGGCAGATTATTGGTGGAATCCTTGATGGTCCATTGGCATTTGATAATGCTATTTCCATGGACTCGGCACGCGAGAAGGGAATTTTCTCGCCAGTAGCAGGAGATGCCGATATTTTGGTCGTACCGGATGTTGAGTCAGGTAATATGCTTTACAAACAAATGACTTATCTTTCTGGAATTGAGGCTGCTGGCATGGTGTTAGGAGCGCGAGTGCCCATTATTCTTACTAGCCGTGGTAGTGATGAATTATCTCGAAAGGCATCTTGTGCAATGGCATTGTTGTATGTGCGTAGAAAAAATGAGGGGGTAAAGCCATAAGATGGATAAAGCTATTTTGGTACTTAACTCAGGATCATCTAGCATTAAATTTGCTCTTTTTGCGGTGCCTGACCTTCATTTGCTTTATCATGGAAAAATCAAAAATATTTTTGAAGCACCTCAATTTAAAGTGTTTAATCAATCTCAGCAACTCCTTGCACAAGAGACAATTCCTGTTTCAGGATATGACTCTTCTTTCGAGTATTTGTTTAATTGGCTTCGGGGATTACCCCATTCTTTTTCGTTAAAAGCAGTTGGACACCGGGTAGTTCATGGTGGTACATTTTTTCTGGCTCCCTGTCTTATTAATGAGTTGGTGATAGAACAAATTGACTCGCTTACACCGTTAGCGCCTTTACACCAACCTTTAAATGTCAAAGCAATTCGAAGCATTAAAAAATTATACCCTGATCTTCCGCAGGTGGCTTGTTTTGATACCAGTTTCCATCAAACTCAATCTCAATTAACCAGGCTTTTTGCAATTCCAGAAAATTTAACAGCAGAAGGAATCATTCGCTATGGGTTTCATGGTCTTTCTTATGAGTACATTGCCTCAGTACTTCCTCAAGAGGCTGGTTCTAAAGTTATTGCGGCTCATTTAGGGAATGGAGCAAGTCTTTGCGCAATGGAGAATGGGAAAAGCATTGCTACCTCAATGGGATTGACCGCGTTAGATGGCTTAATGATGGGAACACGATGTGGCACTATTGATCCTGGGGTTTTACTGTATTTGTTGCAAGAAAAAAATTATACAGTAAACCAACTTAGTGAGTTACTTTATGACCAATCTGGTTTGCTCGGTGTTTCAGGAATCAGTAGTAATATGCAAGAGTTAGAATCAAGCAGAGATCCACGCGCTATTCAGGCGATTGATTTATTTTGCTATCGAGCTGCCAGGGAGTTATGTGCTTTATTAGCAGACCTTCAGGGCTGTGATGCCATTATTTTTACTGCTGGAATTGGCGAGAATTCACCAATAGTAAGAAAAAAAATCTGTGAGCAGTTAACATGGTTAGGGCTTATCTTAAATGATGAAGCCAATTTTAATAATGCATCAATTATTAATACCCCTGAGAGCTCTATTGTTGTGGGGGTTATTCCAACAAATGAAGAGTATATGATTGCCAAACACGTCGATGGTATAATGAGCTTTTAGCTCTTGTTGTGCAATTAATAATGAAATAATAGAGAAAACGCTTTCTATTCAAGTAAATTGATGCCAATGAATAGAGATCAATGGCGTTACGAATATGTTGCTGCTCAGGAGTTATGTCCTTAGTGGACATTTGTCTCTGTATAGACTATCATTAAGGTAAGCATTATATTTTAATTAGGCATGATAACCATGCAAATAGATACAAGTCCTATCAATACTATTCCTGATGAAGTAGTATGGAAGTCTTTAATTAATCTTGTCGAGCGTTTTGATCTTAAAGAAAATGAGGCTCGAATTTTAATGGGGGATATGCCCCGTTCAACCTATACTTCTCATCGTTCAAAGCTAAGTCGAGATCAAAAAGAGCGAGTCTCTTATCTTCTAGGGATTTATAAATCACTGCGTATTTTATTCGATGATGCAGAACAAGCGAGTACATGGATTAATCGTAAGAATACACTACCTCCTTTTAATGGCTTAACCCCCAAAGAATACATGTTGGAAGGGGGGATAGTACGCCTTGCGGATGTAAGAAAGTTTTTGGATTTTTGGCGAGGGTATTAGTGTGTATTCTTTTATTAATTTTGATAAGAAAGTGCATCGACTTATTCCCTCAAAATTTCCTCCCATGTCATTATTTGATTGGGCATCTTCTCCAGAAGAACTTGAGCAAATTGCTCTTCTGGAAGGATTAACTAATGAACGAATTCAAGCAGAGCTGGGGAGAATTAATATAATTCCCAAAGAGGATTGGGTATGCGGTCAAGGCTCGACGCCTTTGATGGCCGCTTTTACTCACATAGGTTATGCCTCCCGTTTTAGTGATGGAAGTTATGGCGTTTACTATGCAGCTTCCTCACTAGAAACAGCAATAAAAGAAACCATGTTTCACCGTGAACGATTCTATAGGGCTTCCCAAGAAAAAGTCTGCTCCATATCAATGCGTGAGTATATTGCTAAAATCAAACAACCATTAATAGACCTTACCAGCGATAACTACAGTGATTTGTTAAATCCCGATCCGGATTTATATGATAAAAGTCAGGCATTTGGAAAAAAAATTCATGATGAAAAATATTGGGGATTGCTTTATCCAAGTATGAGGAATAGGAGTGGAATGTGTATGGCTATTTTTAGGCCGCCAGCCTTGACAATCCCCACTCAGGGATGCCACATAAAGTACATATGGGATGGTAGCCGTATTTCTGAAGTTTATAAAGAAAGTAAAATAACTAACTTATCAGTTGTATAGAGGGAGTTTTCTTTATTTTTAAATTTCATGATCTAATAGCTTTCTTCTCCCATTATATTTTTTCGATGATGCCAAGTTTTGGGAATTTTTCTCTTGGTCTATTTCTGTAATAAGTTCTAAATCTATCTGCCTCCAGCCAGGATCCCGGTCGAAGGTCTATTAGCTGAAACGCTACGAGATGAGTTTAACGAATCACAACAAACTTTGTTGTAGGGGTTTGAAGTCCAATGGTACGAAAACGTACGCTAAGGAATTTCAATATTTTCAGCCAGCTTATTGAACGGTCTTAGTTGCCGTTTCATTACGGCATCGTTCAAGGTAAATGAGTAATGTCCAAGAACATTAATATGCTCATGCTGCAATGGTGAAAGCCTGACCTCATCTTCTTCTTGTATAACAATAGATTCTTGTTCTAAATGATTTCTTGCAGCGTTCATATAATAGTATTCCAGAGTACAACAGCATTAGTTACTAGACCCAGGGCGCCCAGCTGATCTTCCTGTCCCTCGCGGTATCTTTTGCGGATTTCTCCACGTTGACCATGACAGATAATTCTGGCAACAGCATGTCTACCTTCGCCACGATTTAATTGAGTCAATATTCGACGCCGATAATCCTCATCATCAATATACAATATAGTTTAAAAGGTATAATGTCTTATTGATGCGACCAGCTTCAATAATTGCTTTCGTCAGACTGGAGGGCTTATCACTTTTCAGTAATGATCGGATCAGCTCGGAAGCATGCACAGTACCCAATTTTAGTGAGCCCGCAATTCTCATCATGTCATCCCAATGTTGCTCTATACGTTTTGGGTTTGCACAATTGCGAGAAATTTCATTTAATGCGGCATAATCGGCGTTTTTGCATAACCATCTAGCACGGTGATATCAGAAATTGAGGGCTGTTCTGCAATGAATGTCTGTATGTTGAGAGGAACCCGTGATAAATCTGAAAGAAATGTCCCTAAAAAACGGGCAGATGTTATTTGTAAGGCAAAGCCAAATTTGTTTTGATCACCGCGTCGCTCAGTGATGAAAGCCAGATCTGTTTTGTCCAAATGAAAGTATCGGGCTAGCTGAATGTCATTGGGTTCTTCAACATATTGACCATACCTTGCTTTTTGTTCTTCGGTTAAAAAATCTACAGCCATAAAACTATCTCATAACAATATCAT
>CAZTYT010000009.1:0-21575 GCA_964618245.1 uncultured Legionella sp.
GATACTGTATTAGATAAATCAAAGGATAAGTGCTTAAGCCTTTCCACGATAATGGAACTCGAAAAACAATAACCGAATTAAACCAATAGGCAAAAACAATACCTGTCACATAAGCAATCAAAAAGGCGAGTTGATAATCCAAAATAGTAGCAAACAGCAAATAAATACCATAAGTAAACGCAGTATTAGTCCCACCCCCAAGCAAAAACCGCATTAACCTGGCTAATTTCATCTTAAACATAGTCATGCCTTACTTTCCAGACGAGTTGAAATAATCGATTTGAATCCGTTGAGATTATATTGACTCCGTCTACTAACAGCAATATGAGTTTAGTTCACTCGTTGATTTGCTTTATCCGTTCCTATTTATACTAAAATTAAAAACATCACCACCGAAAATAATACTTGGCCTCTATAAAGCTGCAAGCGTAAGGATGATAAATTGTTATGAATGGGAATGAAAATTTATCTTTAGTCTATGTAAAAAATGCCTACGGTATCCAAAGAAGAAAACAAGGCAAAGGATTTGTTTACTACACCTCGAAAAACAAGAGAATAACGGATGAGAAGATACTAGAGCGCATTCGATTATTAGCTATTCCCCCTGCTTATACTCATGTCTGGATATGCACCAATGAGAAAGGCCATATCCAGGCTATCGGCCGAGATAGTAAAAATAGGAAACAATACATTTATCATCCTCTATGGACCAAAGAAAGACAAGAACAAAAATTTAAATCTTTATTACCATTTGGTACCGCTCTTTCATTATTACGAAAAAAAATTGATGAAGAGATAAAAAAACCTCCTTCACTTGATAAAACTCAAATTATTTGTGCCGTACTTTTTTTAATTGATAATTATTCGGTGAGAATAGGTAACGATATTTATGCCAAGGAAAATCATACCTATGGGGTCACAACACTCAGGAAAAAGCACATCCGCCATAAAAAAAATGCTGTCTCCTTTAAGTTCTTAGGTAAGAATAAGCAATTATGGAACTTTGAAGTCAAAGAAACGAATATTGTCCAGATTTTAAAGCAATGTGGGCAAATTCCAGGGTATGAAATTTTTAAATATTATAATGAGAAAAAAGAAATCGAAGTGATTTCTGCACAAGATGTAAATGAATATTTATATGCTGTCACCCAACAGCATTTTACGGCGAAAGATTTTAGGACGTGGATTGCAACCAGAGAATTTTTTACCCGAGCAATTAGACTATTGGACATAAAAAAACTTCGCATGAAACAAATTAAAAATAGCTTACTGGAGGTTGCTACCCTCTTAGGGCATACCCCTGCTATTTGCAAAGCAAGTTATATTCATCCACTGATTTTTGAATGGTTAAATAATGGCAAATTATTACAATGGAAAAACAAAAATAAAAAAATCCTTCATACTAAAAATCCAGAAGAACTTCTGATTCTTTGGCTAGAAAAACTTTATTCATAATCCTACTCTTATGGCTTTGCCTCTGTATTAGGTTTATCACCTAAAGCTTCCTTTAACCATTGCAAAGTGTCTTGTGTGGCCGTTGATTTGCCAGGACGTCGAGCAGAGAAAAAAATATTACGATGAATCCCCACTAAATCACTTTTATTTTTAATATTATTTTTAGAAACCAATGGGGAGAGAGGTACACTTTCCTCTTCCCATGTTTTAATGATGGATAAAAGATCTTCTTTTGTACTTTCACCTGAAGCACTTGCTATTCGACTTCTTAAATCTGTAAGGACACTAATCTTTTCAGATGCATCTCGAAAATACCAATGAGATTTTTTCAATCTTATGATTTCCGAATCAATACTTTGAGCCACCTGATATTTTAATACCGTTTCCGACATTATTTTTTGCATGGTCTGATGCAATAACTCTATTTTATCCAGCGGCGCAAATACACAAGAGAAAGGCTCACCACCATCCTCGGGAGCAGTAGAGTCAACAGTCCTAAATTGAAAACCTGCCTTATTTTTAAGCTCTGTCTTTATTAACTCAAATGTTGGGGATTTATTGGGAAAACGAATAGCAACAGCTTTGTTGTTATAACTGTCACTGGCCATGCGAACCATCAATCGATCATTTCCCAAATCATTTTTAAGCGAATTTTCATATTCAAAAATAGTTCTACCGTTAATAAGGGCAGTTTTTTTATAATAATCATCCAGACACATCACCATTCTGTAATCTGGCCAAACACCTATATCAGCTTCATTTCGCTCATCAATAACAATGTCCCCGGTATCAAAATCAAGCGTTTTTATTTGCAGTTGCTGAATAGAGCCACTTTGGTTTTGATAAAAACCCCCATCAGGATGATCAGTAATTTGGATGTCAGAAGAAAGCCCATTAGCTGCAGCAATACTAGGAGGGACAATGCCTGTGGTTAGATTTCTTTTATTATTATCTACGGGTGCAAGTCTTGAATTAGTATCCCCCATAATAATAGATACATTACTCGCTGTATCGGTTAATACCGAGCGATATAAGTTTTCCATATACTGAGGAAAAGGATTGTAGATTCCCCAAATATTATGGACATCTATAGAAAGATTGGTCATCGTATCCAAGAACTGCATTGAACGTATTCTTTCAGCCTCATTTTCAACGGTATCCTCTAATTTCAATCGATTTTTATTGTAACAACTGATTACACTAAATTTATCAACAATAATTTCCCACCCTTCTCCCAAAACTTGTTCTAAATTAGGAACGATTGCGGGATCAGCTTCTTGCAACAGAATGATATCCACATTATGTTTTTGGATACTATTTCCCAAGCCTTTAGCAATGTGCTTATAACGATTTACAGTATGTTCCTTAGGAATTGTCATCCCTAGCGGATGAACACCCGAACACGTTTCATCACCTAAAATATTCAATGAGACAATATTTAAGGTGTTTTTTTCTCCTAGAGGTACTTGGGTAAAAATTGGTAGATGATCAGAGCGAGCTAGATTAGGATCATTTTTGACTTCTTGATATGTAGGAAAAAGAGGATGTTTTCTTACCATAGTGGAACCCTAGCTTTATTTAACTGGTATTATTGTATCAAATTATATACCAATAATGCAAAAAATAAACAAAAGACAAAGCCCTGTTGTGTAGGCTTCTTTTATAGTTTCCAGTATATTTTTCTATTTTTTTATGCATCTGCTCTTTGTTTACAACGCCAGTCATTGACAATATCTTCGCTAATAAGATAAAAAATTGACTATCATTCTAATGGATTAGGCCTTAAGATAGCATATTTGCCTGAAGTATTTGAAGGTATGCCCATAGCTCTCTTTACCTTAAAACTCATCAAGCTAATCAAAAATAGCTACAAGACGAACAAAAGTAATAATAGGAAAATTGAATGCCTAAAGAGAACCATTTAGAACCGATAGAGATCAAGTTGCCATCCTTAAATCCACAAGAGGATACCGCACTTGCCACAAATGAATTGCCACTGGAAACCACAGAAAATAAAAGTGCATTAACTTCATCTTTATCCAGTTCAATGTTTAGCTATAGCAAAAAAAGTTCAACCAATGACTCTCATCGTTTAAGAAAGGTAGGGATAAGACTTGCACGTACAGTTAATCCAGATACACAAGAAGTAAATCACGAGGAAGAAAATGAGGTTGATACTAGTATGAGTCTATCTGCATCTAAACGAACTCAACAATCGTTGGAGGAACAAGAAACCGATAATGAAAACAACACGAGTAAACGCCGTCTTTTTGTAAACGAGACTCGACCATCTTACTTCTCACATTCAGTCAGAGACGCTCAAAAACCACAAAAATGTCTTAAATACGATACAGAAAAAAATGTTCATTTTTATAAAGCTTACTTCAATGAACCAGAACAAGATATTCTGAATGCATCTTATCAAACGGAAGACGACTTTATGCCATGAAATGTATTAAGTGTTACCCTTTTCCTATATGCAACAACCGACTACAGGTCAATAATAGGGGCATCTATGCGATTCTGTTGCCAAAAAACTAAACCAGCAAATTTATAACTCCAGATTTACAAAAATGCAAAATAGAATAAAATTGACGAATTTGAATCTAATGTGCCAAAAGTGAAGCCAATGAAAAGTAAAATTACAGCAACCCTTTATCTTAAATTAGTAAAGATAATCAAAAATTCCTCTAAAAATCAGGCTGCTGTAAATGATGAAAATACCCACATCTTCGATCCTATCCTGTTCAAAAATTGGCTAGAAATAAGAGAAGAGGCGATAGCATCCAATTTATTTGAGGGTAATGAAACTCAAGAAACGCTTTTTACAAAATTAGATCTCGAAGGCATAGACCCTGAGATGATAAATCGTTTTAAAAGGTTTTTTGTTAATAATAATTTAATTAATGCTTATGCTGAAAATGGTATAGCCTCTCAAAATGTAAATGCTTTAGAGTTTTGGATAATAATGCAACATTTTGTTTCTGAAACTCAAAAAACAATTACTGATTTTTTCGACTTTGCTGCTATCGTTGGAATGATGAATAATGAATGTTCTCCCGCTGGTTATGTTGCTAATTTATTTAAATCGATTATTAGCATATATGCCATGATGGATCCTCCCATACACGAAGATGTTGCCCCCCAAGCCCTGGCATGTAATTATCCCACTATAGAAAATAATTCCCTGGGTGTTCCAGATGTTCAAACCCAAATTAAGCGATTACGAAAGGAGGCGAAAAGCATTTTTTCTATTGGTATGAATGCCAAAGCGAATCACATTGAAAATGCGTTAAATAATGCAATAGCAGAAAAAGCTCTTGATGTAAGACAGGAACCTCATGTTCGTGTTGCTCTCAGTGAGCATAGACACTTTTGTTTATTTCGCAGAGCAAGAGCCATTAAAGAAATTGATGCGATACTTGAGATGGAAAATTCTTCACTTACACAGTGGTAGATTACCAATTACTCCTTCTCCAAATAGAATAGGAAAAGCACTATTAAAAACCACCAAAGGTCATTTTAAATACAAAATGGACATTTATTTTCAATTGTGTTAGAATAACATCAAAGCAATTACTCGTATTTATCCCTATGCCTGACCTAGAAATATCTCACCTAAATCTGCCTGAGATTACGTTGTTGCAACAAAGTGAAACAATTCCCAAGCGGGTATTATTTATTGATGAGGCTAATCGAGGGATTACAGAGCTTAATAAACTAATTAATCAATATAACCAAGCCAAATTAGCGCAAAAGCTGAATATCCTCTATCAAATTTATCTGAAACAAAAAGAGATAAATGATGCACTTCCTCAAAATATAAAATCGGCAAACCCCGAGTATAGAGAAAAAATTCACCACGAGTTATTTAAAAACCTGCAAACCCAATTTGCACATTTGGGGGTAGTCTCACTCCAGGAAGACTATTTAAAAGCGAGAATTAATTCCCAATCGGTCAAAGCGCCAGATCCATCTGCTTTGACAGAAATCCTCGCGAATATGGCGCCTGAAAAAGTAGATAGGTTATTAGAGATTTTATCTGCAGGAAAAAAATTTAACGCAAAGGAACTTGAAAGTTTATATCAACCCCATGAACCTGGATATCAGGTATTTCAACTATTTTTATCCACTCACTCAATCAGTTACTTAGGAGGAGAAAACTCCTACAACTTTAAAATAACCCATTTAGACACCTGTAGTTCAGAAGTTTTAAAAGTAGAAGACCGCCTCGGTGTTCCACGAACTATCGAAAACTATTTAAAAGCACACTCCTTGAAACAAGTAATAGCCCCCATCAGGGCCCAACGAGAAGGACACTACCTTCGCGGAGGATTTGTGCATACAACTAAAACTGTTCTTATTACTGACTTTTATCGGGAATCTGATTTGGGAAATGCCATTAAAGATACACTGTCTGATGAAGAAAAAATTAAAACAGCCCTTAAGATTTATTGCCAAATGGCCACTATTGTGGAAAAGATAGAAAAAGACGGCTGTGCTTTTCCCGATATGAAAAATTCCAATTGGCTGCTTGACAATGGCGCATTACTGATCGCAGACACCAAATCCTTTTTATTCCTCGATTGGGAAAAAAAGATTAATCTGCACGATTATCGAAATGTTTGGCATGAGTTCTTGGCAACTCCCTACTTAATCCCACCAGAAGCGCAATACATGCTTGGGACTTTTTCTGCGACCAAGATGCACTCTTACATGCTGGGGAAAAATATCTATCATTTTTTAACTAACAGTACCAAGGAGATCGAGTTCAACCATCCTATATTCTCATCTCCTATAGGGCAAGAGTTATGCGTCCTGATAAAAGGCTTAACCCAGGGCAACCCTGAGAAGCGAATATCGTTAAGCGAGGCAGCGACACAAATGCAGGCTATGTTCAGGGCAATAGACATCCCCTCAGTTCAAGCTGAGTGTCGGGCGACTTTAGAGGAAATTGCACAATTTAAACAAGGGCACAATGATGAAGAAATTAACCTCCTCATCAAAAAAAGAATGGAATGCATCAATGCGGCAACGCATTTAACGGAGCTAAAAGCAATAAAGACTCAATTGATTGAAGATAAGAAACAAGTACAAGAATCCATCAAAGTTCATGAATTAAAAAATGAGTGCAAAAAAACTTTAGCGCAAATTATGCCTTTTAAATTTGGTCAAAATGATACTGAAATGTCCCTGTTTATTGAAACCAAAACAAAACTCATTGACCAACAAACTAGCCAAGATGCTCTGCTAAAAATTAACCAGGAATTAAAAACTCTTGTAACTAAAATGAAACAAGATCCAGTAATGAAAGCAGTGCGTGAGATCATTACCCAATTTCGCAGCAAAAACCATTTCTATACGATTGGTATGAAAGACAAAGCCTTAAGAATTGAACAAGCAATGGCCAAAGTACCCCTTGAAGAAAGATTCACGATTAATGATGGCAAATCCTCTGCTGCAAAAGAAGTTCTTAACGCACTCGCCTCTCATCGCCATCCATTTAGAGCCAAACCAATAACCAAAGATGGAACAATAAATGAGGCCAAAGCAGCAAACTCTTATCGACTGTTTAAGGCTCAAATACTTCCTGACAATCCTAATAATAAGCCTGATTTACCCAAAGATAAAACGCCACTCAAAGTCAAGCATTGAACATCATACACAAACAAGCCCTATCTGTTTTAGGCAGTATATAAGCTTTTATTTCAACCCGGTTTTTCTAATAAAATAATATCAGTGCCTCGGGCCTGTGAGATTTTTTCTACCGTAGCCGATGTTTCCTGCAGCATGGTTTTGATATCAGATATTAAATCAAACCCATGATGTTTTAACGGGCGTAATAAAAAATAAGCTTTCCCTTTTTCTGCAAGGGAGTTTTCCAGTGCGCGAATATAATTTTGAAATGAGCTATCTAAAAAAAATCTGCAGCGATTTTTAAACTGCGAAGGAGAAAGCATTCCGTGCCCTAGATGAAAGTAAGGTGGGTTACTAATAATTAAATCAAATTTCCCCTGCCATGTCTTTTGATGTAACTCATCATAATTTAAAAGATGCCAGCGAAACTGTAGTTCAGGACGATTAAGGTTAACCCAATTTTGATAAAAATACTTTGTGTAAACCGCCTGGATCTCAACAAAATCAATCTGCCGTATTGCCTTAAGATGCCAAGACAACTCCATCCCAATGACCCCACAACCAGCACAGAGATCCAATACACGCAATGAACCAAGGTCTGGATGCGATTTAAATTGGCTTGCGACAAACTGTGCGAGATAAATTGAATCAAGGCTAAAATGATATTCGTCAGGTTGTGCGTAATTATAGGTAAATGCATTATTTATTTCGTACTGCATAAATTATTTTAATAATGGTAATAAAACACAATGATAAGCAAAATTGCAGTTTTATTTTAGTTATTTATTTGCCAATGATAAAGGGAGTCCTATCGTGACAGTATCACCATAAACCTTATTATTTTGATTTAGTGAGGAATTTTCTCAAAATATAATGGGCAAGCAAACGAAAAGAACTCCCAACTTTCAAATGACTAGCTTGCCATATCGGCATCAGCATAATCCCCTTTAATCAAACGGACTTGACCATGTATTTTTACTATTTGATGGTTTAAAAAATAAAAATAAGCAATTACTTCAGCCTCCACAGGAAGATTATTTTTGTTTTTCCCTGTCGGATAGTACAACGCAAAAAGCTCATTATCTTTTTCGATAAAATGCCTGTACTCAATCGAGTCAATCGTCATATTTTTTCTTTGCTCAATAACATGCTGAATATATTGGGCTCTATCCATAAAAACCCCATTAATACATTGTTCATAATCTTGATGAAAAAACTGCTCGATGGTTTCAGAGACATTTGTTTTAGGGTCATAAAGAGCTTCCCAGATATTTTTTAGTAAGTCCATGTTATTCATTTTTGTCTGCTTTAATGATTATAAATTCACAATATTTTCATTTAAAGAAAGGCATTGATAAAGAAATTTTTTCACCTTATTTAATATTTTCATAATCTTGCGGCTCAAACTCACAAGAATTGACAAATTCATGCTTTATGCCAGAATGAACCGCCTTAACTTAAGGTGGTAACGCCAGTGGAGTAAGAAGAATTACCAACATAAAATTTTTTTTACTTTTATGACATTAGCAAGGGAAATCAAGGATAATTCATGCAGCAAATCAATAACTTATCTGCCCGAATGGCTCAGTATCAAACACTGATTCAGGCAGCAACGAATCGAGTTATCGCCAGTGGGTGGTGGATTCTTGGTCCAGAGTGTAAGCGCTTTGAACAATCTTTTGCAGAATACATTGGCGTTAAACATTGCATTGGCGTCGCAAATGGCACAGATGCCATTGAATTGGCTTTAAAAGCTATGGGGATTAAGTCTGGTGATTTAGTGGCTACCGTTGCTAATGCCGGCATGTATACCACCTCCTCACTCCTGGCTATTGGCGCTATTCCTTTTTTTATGGATGTGGATCCTAAAAACCATTGTGTTACCTTAGCCGAGGTCATGCGGGCAGTGGATACTGGTGTTAAAGCAGTGGTAGTAACGCATTTATATGGCCAGGCTGTTCCAGAGATTCAGCAAATTGCCCAAACTTGTTTAGAAAAAAATATCCCGCTACTTGAGGATTGCGCCCAAGCTCATGGAGCAATTATTGCAGGGAAAAAGGTAGGCTCATTTGGTAATGCAGCTAC
The DNA here is from genome assembly GCA_964618245.1 of uncultured Legionella sp. Classification (GTDB taxonomy): domain Bacteria; phylum Pseudomonadota; class Gammaproteobacteria; order Legionellales; family Legionellaceae; genus Legionella. The sequence goes on from CAZTYT010000009.1 coordinate 9,178, forward strand.
TTTTAGCTTTTATCCGACCAAAAATTTAGGTGCTTTGGGTGATGGTGGCGCTGTAGTCACTGATAACTCGCACATTGCTGAGCAAACTCGTTTATTAAGCCAATACGGCTGGACAGCAAAATACAAAGTAGAGATTCCTGGGGCGCGCAATAGCCGCTTGGATGAGATGCAAGCAGCTATTCTTGCGGAGCTTTTACCCTTTCTTGATGCAACCAATGCGAGAAGACGGGAAATTGCCACCCAATATAATGAAGGGATTCAGCAAGCACAAATTACTGTGCCGGGTAAACAGAGCGAAGATTATGTCGCGCATTTATATGTTATCAAGACAAAACAGCGAGATGATTTAAGGGAGCATCTGCGTACCCATCAAATTGCTTCAGATATTCACTACCCCATTCCTGATTATCGCCAACCCGTTTTTGGCAGCCGCTTTGCTGATACTCATTTAAAATATACGGAAGAACTTAGCGCCCAAATCCTGACGTTGCCCTGTTATCCTGAAATGAGTAATCAGGAAGTAGCCCATGTAATTCAAGCAGTGAATGGCTGGCAGGTATGAAATATTCCGTCATTATCCCTGTTTATAAAAATGAAGGCTCCATCGCTTTGTTGCTCGACGTTTTAAAAACGATGAATCAACAATTAGAGGGGCATATGGAAGCTGTTTTTGTAGTCGATGGCAGTCCCGATAACTCCTATAACTTGCTCCTCGCAGGCATCAATACGTTGGGCTTTCCAGCCCAGTTGTTAGCACACTCACGAAACTTTGGCGCATTTCCAGCTATTCGCAGTGGGTTAAAAGCCGCTCGAGGCCAATATTTTGCGGTCATGGCAGCTGACTTACAAGAACCACCCGAATTATTGATTGCTTTTTTCCAGGCATTGGCTCAGGGCGAATGCGATGTCGCGATTGGCACCCGTAATAGCCGCTGTGATCCGATATTTTCACGATTGACTTCAGGCATTTTTTGGGGACTCTATCGCCGCTTGGTAGTTCACGATATGCCGGCAGGCGGAGTGGATATTTTTGGCTGCAACCGCCAATTTCGCGATCAATTATTACAATTAGAAGAGTCCCGCTCATCGCTAATTGCACTTATCTTCTGGCTTGGTTTTCGTCGTAAATATGTCAGCTATGAACGCCAAGAACGCCAACAAGGCAAATCAGCCTGGACTTTTCGCAAAAAAATTGACTACATGATGGATAGTATTTTTGCCTTTACTGATTACCCTATCCGGTTACTGATTCGAGTTGGAGCTATTGGCTCTTTCCTGGCAACTTTCTTTGGTTGTGTCATTATCATTGCTCGCTTGGCAGGCATTATTCATGTGCCAGGTTATGCAGCAACTACTCTGGCCGTACTCTTGCTTGGTGCTTTAAATTTGTTTGGCCTGGGTTTAATAGGAACATATGCATGGCGGGGGTATGAAAATAGCAAACAACGTCCCCTAGCCATTATTGCAATAAGTCATAAAAATGAATGGAGTACTTAATGATTCATGCAACCGCTGATGTGCAGTCTCAGAATATCGGGGAAGGTACCAGGATTTGGCAATTTGTAGTGGTTTTACCTAATGCTAAAATTGGCAACGAAGTCAATGTATGCTCCCACTGCCTTATTGAAAATGATGTCGTAATCGGCGATCGAGTAACGATTAAATCCGGCGTCCAATTGTGGGACGGCTTGCGGATTGAAGATGATGTATTTATCGGTCCGAATGTAACGTTTACCAATGATAAATTTCCTCGATCTAAAATTTATCCTGAAAAATTTTCTGAAACACGAATTGAAAAAGGAGCCTCCATTGGAGCTGGAGCAGTCATTCTGCCCGGCATAACTATTGGTGCGGGAGCTATGATTGGTGCGGGTGCCGTAGTCACTAAATCCGTTCCCCCCAATGCGATTGTAAAAAGCCCTGCCGCTACGCTTAGCGGGTATATAGAAAATACACCGGCAACTCCTATACCGATCGATCATACTCCTGCAAAAACAGGCATAGAAATTGGAGTAGGAAAAGTCACTTTGCATCAATTTAAATTGGCCCATGACCCGCGCGGTGATCTGTCGGTAGGTGAGTTTTTGCACGAAATCCCATTCATGCCAAAACGTTATTTTTTAGTCTTCAATGTACCTGAGGGAAAAATTCGCGGTGAACATGCTCATCATCAATGCCATCAATTTTTAATTTGTGTTAAAGGCAGTTGCTCGGTGATGGTGGATGACGGTCAATCCAGAAAGGAAATCCGTTTGGACACCGCAAATCAGGGAATTTACCTGCCACCGTTAACCTGGGGTGTACAGTACAAATACTCACAAGATGCGGTGCTACTCGTTTTCGCTTCCGATTATTATGATTCTGCGGATTATATTCGTGATTATCATGAGTTTTGCGCGATTAGCCAGCAACAAAATAAATAAAGTGACTCACCGATAAGGGATTATTTATGCATTTGAAAAAATTGGACTCACAGCCTTCTAGATCAATATGGGCATTTATTATTCCTTCGTTGATAATGGTTGTCGCAATTTGGCTTCCATTTGGCTTTAGCTTGACGGGGTTAATTGAGGAATGGGGCGTTTTGGGGTTATTTACGCAAAATGGACTTTTTTTTGTGGTTACTCCCACCACACCATTCGCTTTGCATGCGATGCGCCCCTTAACAATTTTTCCACATGCCATTGCCTATCTACTGGATCCCAATTCGTTTAATTACTGGCATGTTCTGCTCATGCTGGCACTCCTGGTAAAAGGCTCTACAACAAGCATCCTATGTTGGCAAGCTACTGGATCGCGTTTTTGGGCGATTATCGCAGGGCTTTTAATATTGGTTTATCCAGCAGACACCATGCAACTGTCCATGCGAGCCCTTCACATTAATTGGGGATTATCATTATTACTGCTTGCAAGCACGCTCTTTGTTGCTGCTTGCCATTGCGCAAAAATGATTCGAGCCTATAGTTTAGGAATAATTTCGGGAGTCCTTTTGTGGGCAGCTCTAGGGATGTACGAAGCCGCATTGCCTTTAGTCGTCTTTCCTTTTTTTATCATGTATGTTCGCGAAGGTTTTCGTAGCAGCCTTAGCCGGTGGAATAGCCATAAAGGCTTGATAGCTCTCTGGTGCCTTAGCATTATCCTCTATCTGGCTTATGCAGCCATTGTGACTAGTAAAGTACTTTCCTATCAAGAAGCGATGCTCTCCAAGAGAAGTGTCTTGGAAGTGATCTTAAGCACCTATCCCAAATTATTTAACCCTGGCATGTTGCGTAGCATTGTAGGCGGCTGGTTTGATGCTTTTCGCATTACGTTCACAGAAATTGGGTTGCCAGGTTATTTGTATATTTTCCTTGCCCTGGCGTTTCTTTTTATTGTCACTTGGATTTTATTAAAAAAAGAAAATCATGAGACTGAAAAGAAGGAAGCAATTCCCTCTGCGGTTATCGCACGACTGGCAATTATTGGATTGCTGCTCTGCGTATTAGGCTATGCGCCTTACATTTTCTCAGGCTCACATCTGGCTATTAGCCAACGCACTTATCTATTCGCCGCTCCAGGAGCAGCCTTGTTTTGGACTGCCGTCTTTATACAATTGGCTCAATGGAAGAAAATCATCGCATGTTTTAGTGCGACTTTTTTAATTATGCTTGGCTTAGGCACACAGCTTTTTCAATTTCATCACTACGTGCAAATTGCAGAAACACAACGTTTGTTACTGAGAAATATTATTGAAAATTTTGATGGCCAATTAGATAAAAAAACCTTAATCATCCTGGATAAAAGTAACCAGCTTTCTTACACATGGATGTTTCTTATCCCTAATTTAACCGGGGCATTAAGCTATCTTTATGGCCATCCCATAAACAATGTTGAAGTTTGTCAGCTACCTGACCATGAATGGCGACGATATCAACCAGGGCGTCCGAGCTCCTGTATTGAAAAGAAAGAGAAATGGGTATTCAAAGGACCAGCCGAAGGGCAAACCGGCATTGCACCAATTATTAAAACCATATCAAAAAAAGACGCTATTATTTTAACCATCAAAAAAGATGGCTCAATTGATAAAAAAGAATCTTCCAGCCATAAAAACTATTTGATAGCGAAAGATGAATCCCTGAACCAACGCTATCAAAATATTCTTACCCCACGAACATGGACTGCCCACTTTGATAGTTTTTGGCGTCATCAAAATTTAGACAGCTACCGCTGGAGTTTTGGCAACTGGTGGAGTATGGAGTTACCGATTCGCGGTAGCGGCTGGTATGAAGCTGAATGGCAGCCTGGCAAGTTTTATCATCATGCTTCAGCCTGGAAATCACGTGAAGACGCTACTCTTCATTTTGATCTGGCACCACGTCATAGCGAATACCTCATACGAGGAAAATTTGCAGCCATTGTTAATGAGGAAATACGGCAAAGTATTAAACTGCAGATCAATAAGCATCGCGTTTCCTATCGTTGGGTTAATAGTAATGAATTTGAAGCAAAAATACCTTTTAGTGCATTAATCACGGGGATTAATACTTTAGGAATCTATTCACTTCTAGATCCAACTTATGGTTTATCCGTTAAATTAGCGTGGTTTGAGGTTTCTCCCGTATAAATATTAAATGTTTGAGGAATAGCAATGATCTTGGTTACAGGTGGATTTGGTTTTATTGGTTCTAACTTTATTTTGCACTGGTTAGCAACCAATAACGAACCCATCATCAATTTGGATTTATTAACCTATGCTGGCAACCCACAGAATCTGGCTGAATTAAAAGGTGACAAACGGCATCTTTTTATTCATGGCGATATTCAGGATAAGGCATTACTTGAGAAAATTTTAACTCAACATGCACCACGCGCTATTTTAAATTTTGCAGCAGAAACCCATGTCGATCGCTCAATCCATAATCCGGAACAATTTATTAAAACGAATATTAACGGTACTTTTAATTTGTTAGAAACAACCCGAAATTACTGGATGCAATTAAATGCTGCCGACCGGCATCTGTTTCGCTTTTTGCATGTATCTACTGATGAGGTATATGGGTCCTTAAACCGAGAAGACCCTCCCTTTAGTGAAACAACTGCCTATGCGCCTAATAGTCCTTATTCTGCAAGCAAGGCAGCTAGCGATCATTTAGTACGCGCTTGGCATCATACTTACGGCCTGCCAGTTTTAACAACTAATTGCTCCAATAATTATGGCCCATTTCAATTTCCGGAAAAACTAATTCCACTGGTGATCAGTAATGCTTTAGCAGGTAAATCGCTGCCTATTTACGGGAATGGCCAGCAAATTCGTGATTGGCTTTATGTTGTTGATCATTGCCAAGGAATCATGGATGTACTGAGTAATGGCCGAATTGGTGAAACCTACAATATTGGCGGTTCTAATGAAAAAACCAATCTGGAAGTAGTGACTACTGTCTGTAAAATACTGGATGAACTAAAACCAGATCCCGCAGGATCGTATGAACGTCTGATTGAATTCGTCAAAGATCGCCCAGGCCATGATCAACGCTACGCGATTAATGCTCAAAAAATCAAAAATGAGTTAGGTTGGCAACCAGCAGAAAATTTTGTGAGTGGTATACGAAAAACTATCATTTGGTATTTAGAGAATCAGCAATGGCTCGCTGAAGTTAAAACGGGCAACTACCGTGAATGGATAATGCAACAATATGCTTAGGGCAAGGAATAATTCATGAAAAGAAAAGGTATTATTTTAGCAGGCGGTTTTGGAACAAGGCTCTATCCTGCCACGACATCAATCTCAAAACAATTATTACCCATTTTTGACAAACCCATGGTTTATTATCCGCTAAGTACTCTCATGTTAGCTGGCATTCAAGAAATTTTAGTCATTTCTACCCCCAGAGATTTGCCGCATTTTCAAGAGCTTATGCAAGATGGCTCTCAATGGGGATTAAAACTAGAGTATGCACCTCAAGAATATCCTGCAGGTTTAGCCCAGGCATTTATTATTGGCGAAAAATTTTTAAACGGTTCACCTTCTGTCCTCATTCTGGGTGACAATATTTTTTATGGCCACAATTTAAAATCCATATTGCAACAAGCGATTAACCAACAAGGAGCCAGTATCTTTGCTTATCCTGTTCATGATCCTGAACGCTATGGCGTTATTAATTTTGATCAGCAGGGGAAAGCCCTCAGCATTGAAGAAAAACCCCAAAATCCCCAATCACGCTATGCGGTAACTGGCTTGTATTTTTATGATGCAGATGTCATTGGTATTGCCAAAACCATAGAAAAATCACCTCGCGGTGAATTGGAAATATCCGATATTAATCGCATTTATTTAGAAGCTGGCATGTTAAATGTGCAAATCATGGGACGAGGATTCGCGTGGCTGGATACGGGCACCCATGAATCCATGCTTGAAGCCTCTCATTTTATTTCCACTATTGAGCGCCGCCAAGGCTTTAAAATCGCTTGCCCTGAAGAAATCGCCTGGCGACAGAAATGGATTAGTGATGAGCAGTTAGCTATAGCAGGTAAACAATTGGCTAAATCTGCTTATGGACAATACTTGTTAAATTTGCTCGAAGATGCTGGATTTAGTGCTTAAATCTGATTTTCCTCGCAGCTATTTTTCTTTTAAATCAGTAACCTGGTTACTTATGGGCCAGGTTTTTAAAATCCAGCGTTTACTTAATTTTCTCTTAAGTTCTTTCCTGTAAAATAATTTTTATTTTTATAACAATCGATGAAAAGCAAAACTACCCCAGCTCAGGCAGCAACAAAGATCCAACATTTTTGGCAAAAAAAACAATGCTTTCAAGGGCTAGCTGGCTCTCATAACTACGATTATTATTTATCACTCTTGAGCCTTGGCGACCCAGCAGATCCGTATAATTTATTAGCCTGCATGATGTATGGGCGGGTAATTTCCACACCTAATGGAGCATTTCCCTTTTTAAAGCAACCCAATCCATATTTGGGACATAAACCAAACTATCATCGCCTTGATTTGCATGGCACACCACTAACCGACATTATTTTAAGTCTGTGGGGTCATCAAGTAGATGCTAATTTTATCTATATCCCTGTAGCTGATCTAAAAATAGGTTCAATTCATGAAGCCTTGAAGGCAATAGGTTGGACACCTGTAGCGCTCAATCACCCTATTGAAGAAATGGCTGGCGATAAGTATCAATTAATTCAGCCGCCAACCCAGGCATTGCAGGCTCAAAATATACAATTCATTCGCATAAAAAAAATAAATCCATATGATGATACCAATTTTACTGATTTTAACCGCTGGGGAATGCTCTCAAGTTTGGGAGTCATTGCATCACCTTGGCTTTTATCAGTTATTGCACTGGCCAGCGGTTATCAACCCACTTTATCGGCTAAGGCGACGAATTTAACCAAACAAGCCTTGGCCCGACAGCCGCGCACTGTTAAGGAATTACAAAAAAGTCCTTTAATTAGAAAATTAAACTCATTAAAAAATAACACCACTAGCGAAGCATCCTTGCTCGCAGCAGGACTCTATCTCATGATAATGGATCTTCCTGTGAATATTAATGCCCCTGATAATGTTGCACGCCTAGCATTATTTATTGAAACAGCCTTGATGACCCATCAGGATGATCATGCACAATTTGCTAATCTGCTTTATCCAATCATTCATGAAATGTCATTGCTATTATTTAAATCCAGCCAAGAACACCAAACACCTTATATTGGTATTCATGACTATCAAACGTTAACGATGAATGACATCCAACCTTGGACAGAGTTCCGATCCCTGGATCATGAGTTTATTGCCCTTCCCGCTAATTCAGGCACTCATGCTAGTTTTATTGCCTCACTTTTAGCTCAAGAAATCTGCACCAAGGGAAAAAAAGATTTTACGGTGCGCCGGCATGGAGGGGAATATTGGGAAGTTAACACTCAACAGCGCAATTATACCCTACTTGGGAGCGTTGTTAACGGTACTCAGGCGGATGTATGCAGAATATCTGCAGGGCCTATAGGTGATTATCATCTTGGTACGCTACCTGCTATTGATATCAATCAACTGATACGACAGGAAATTACAAGAAATAAGCAACTTAAAGTTATTCTGATTGATACAACTTCTGCGTCTTACGAGCACTTAAAATTGACAGAAGATGTGAAAGAGTTACTGGTTAAGCACAATATCTCTTTAATATTTTGGGAAAGCTTCCAAAAATTTGGTTTATTGCATACTGATCAGGCGCAACAAGGAAGAGTATTTGCTTTTTGTCATAAGAGTCATATGACAACTGATAAACTTACTGATTTGAAAAAAGCAGCTGAAGCTGATTTAATGACACCGGATGCTCAAATAGGCGCCTTTATTAATAGAAATTGCCAAGCTATTTTACCACAAATTCGAGAAAAACATTTTGCTAATGGATTAATTTTTCGCCAAATTTTGGCTGTAAAAGGTGGAAGGGATACCCATGCAACCTATGAATTACGTGTGGCTAATCAAAAAGATCCTTTTATCAATGTAAAAGGCCATTTTGACCCTAGTCAAATTAAGAAAATGACCACTTTTTTCGGACACATGAACCTTGTACGCTCAAGCTTTGGTCATCGCTATACTACCCAAGAATCAAGCCGAATTTCTGTTGGGGCTGAAAGCAAATTAACTGCGACTGTTTTAGCAAACGCTTTAAACTATTATGTCCAATTAGATGAAAAAAATATACATAAAAAACTTATTGCTGCCTGCAATTCTTTTAAAATCAATTCTGATAAAGAGCTAATAAAATTTTTAAGCTTGCTTAAAGCATGGAGCGTGTGTTCGAACCATTGTCAAATGACGTATCCAATGGCAAACCATTTACAAAAAATTATTCATAGCTCTAACGTATTAAAAGGTAGCCCTCAATTAAAAGCAGACATTTATCAAATTTTTAAAGAGCGCTCCCCTTTCGCTGCCATGGTTGAGGAAGCAGAAAAAAATGCAGATTCATTTGCTATTTTATTACTCCAAGCCTTAGATAATACTTATAAAAAAACTGGGAAAGTTAAAGTAGATGATGCGATTAAAAAAGCACTGCGCAGTACTCAAAACATCCCCTTAACCATACCAATTTCATCAGTAGAAATTTCTCGCCATCGGCAAAAACTGTTTTGGGGCGATTATTCGCAACTTGCAGGTGATTTTTTTGCTGATGAACGCATACTTAAAAAACCTACGTCAGCAGTTGAAAATAACATTTTTCTAGCGATAGAAGCCTATCTGGCTCATCCTAATGCAAAAATGAAGAAAAAAATTAGAGCAATTTGTATTTCTATGCAAGCAGAAGCAATGAAAGGCCCCAACCATTGCCATACGAATATAACTAATATTATTGCTTCAATGAGCCAAAATGCTCATGATTATTCTGCACGCATGACACATAAATTTATTTTAACCGCTAAAGAAAGTGATGCTTTAAAGAAAATAATTCCCCCATTAGATATTACACTTGAATATACTTTAGCTGATTACATTGAAGGTAAATGTGGGAGCCATCCATTGGATTTTATCTACCAACAAAATGCAAAGATCTATTTAAAAGCGCATGAATTATTGCTTAGAGGACACGAAAAAACTGGCAATATTTTAACTCGAATGTGTGAACAAATAAAAATTATTCTTGATGATGAAGACAATGAGGCACGAAAAATAGAACAAATCAAAACAATTCTTTTGCAAACCCAAAATGATCTTGAAGTAAAAAAACATCGCGGCCACTTGAAAAGTGCATTAAGTAATTTCTTACTCATTCTTTCGGTCGTTGGTATTGGTTTTTTAGCGGTTACCGCAAACACCAGAGGCTCATTTTTTTATCGACCGAACACAGACACTGAAAATTGTTTGGAGAAATTTGGCCAAACAATTACTGAAGAGCCTATCAGGTTATTCAATTAAATTTAAAAATTTACCTAAACAACACCTCTTGATTAAACTGCTGCAGAGAAGGTAGGTTGATTATCATCGAGGGGGATTGCTGGTTTTTTAGCAAAAAAACCTTGAGAATATAATATACCGGCTACTCCTAAGACCAATAAGCCTCCTCCTATTCCTGTAGCGATATTCATAGCCAGCAAAAGACCGACCGCCATTGCAGCCAAGCCAACGGTGGAGGTACCTAAACCCAAGACCACTTGCCATGAAAAACTATAATTTGTGCTTTTTGTAGCAGACATTGGTACTTTATCTAAGATAACCGATGCTACAGGGCTGGGTTTAGGTGGTGGAGGCACACGAAGAGAAACATAGGGATAAAATTGTCTTGGCAAAGCTTGCGCTTTCATCTGTACCCACTTTTCGCTACGAGATGTTTCCTGATAACCAAATCGTTGATAAAAATGAATTGCACGTTCATTTGTTGCCAATACTTGTAAAGCAATGCCATAAGGACGCGTTTTTGAAGCTTCATACTCCAATAGCATCGCCGTTTTCATTAGCTCTTTGCCAATTCCCTTGCCTTCATACTCTTTTTTGACCCCGATATTGCTAATGTGCGTGCAATTCCCTAGTGGTCTAGTGAAAATGAAACCAACAATCACGTCCGGGTTATTATCCGGGTAAAAAGCAAAACAATGATGAGGAGAAAAATAATGATTAAAATCATTTTCTCCCCAGCCGCCATCGACACCAGCAAAAATCTCACGATCTAAGGCTAAAATGGCTGCTTTATCAGCTGAAGTTATTTCACGAATAGGCATGAAGTGGAACTTAAAAATACAAAAAGTTATAACATATTACAACAACATCCTGTTTTGTCAATAAAATAACCAATTAATTATTTTTATGTACTATTTCCCGGTAAATTTTTTCATATTCGCTAACCATGCGATCACCCGTAAAAAGTTGGTCATAACGCTCAGCAGCCTTTTTCCCCATCGCTTCACTGGCAGTTGGGTTATCCCAAATAAACTGCATGGCCTGACGTAACGCCTCTGTATCGCCAGGGGGTACAACAAAGCCTGTCTCGCCATGAATATTAATATAACTGGTACCTGTACCAATTTCAGAGGAAATCAATGGCTTACCCGCCATTGCGCCCTCTAATAAAGTAATACCGAAAGCTTCTGAACGAAGATGTGAAGGAAAAATAACGCTCAGGCATAATTCCAGCAATGCCACTTTATCGCTATCATCAAGACGCCCTAGGAAGTGCACATTGGTGAGGTGCAATTTTTCTGCATATGCCTTTAACTCATCCTCCAATGGCCCAGTACCCACAATCACGACTGGAAAAGAAGTGTTGGACAGTGCTTCTAAAAGGATATGCAAGCCCTTGTAATAACGCATTACCCCGACAAATAAAAAAAACCGCTCACCAAATCGATTTTTCCAATAAGTGATTTGCTCCTTAGTAGGAACAGGGTAATGGCTTCTATTCAAACCAATCGGTATCGTAGCCACTTTATGGCGGTATTTTTGTAGTACCTTACTACTTGCAGCATAGTTTGGAGAGGTTGCCACTATTTTATCGACTGACTTTAAAAACTGATTCATTAATGGCTTGTAAAAAAATAATAGTTGCTGCTGACGCACAATGTCAGAGTGATACGTTAAAATAGATGGCTTTTTTATGCGCCAAAACAAATGCAATACATCCGCAAAAGGCCAAGGAAAATGATAGTGAATAACATCTGCCTGTTGCGCTATCCTATTAAAGTCTCGTAACAGAGAAAAGGATACGCTATTGGAGGCGATCGAAAAATTTTCCTTGTAACAAATATTTTTTATCCCTGCATGTTCGCCCTGGCGAACTTCAGGATCTTTGGTGAGTGACAACACGGTGTGCTTAAAGCCTGATTCGCTGGCTTTTGCCATTTGAAAAATAGTTTGCTCAACCCCACCAAAAGTATCATTTAAAAAAGTTTTATAAACATGCAGTATATTCATACAGATTCAATCAATAATTGCTCTTTATTTTCCATTCCATTGGGTGCTGAAATCTGCTCTAAAACTTGCATGTAATCATCCACCACATGGGTCCATGTCCGTTGTGTTAACACGTCATAAAAAGGTTTTTGTTTCTGTAATAATTCCTCTTTATGCTCTAGTGCCCATTCAATACGATAAGCCATATCCTGCCAATCATAAGGGTCAAAAAACATTATCTCTTGCAATTCAGGTGACGTGATTACTTCTTCGGTTACCGGAATTTTTGCCATCACCACTGGCGTATTCACTGATAAAGCTTCAGTAAACGTAAAAGGACATCCTCCCTCGCTTAAGCTTGGGTTTACGGCTAAATCAGCCAAACGGTAACAAGATGCAAGCTCTTGGGGTGTTAACCGATGTAGAAACAAAACATCCATGGATAAATTATGGATAACAATAAAATCTGCAATCTCTGGCATTACATTGGGATCGCCAGTCAAAATAAGCTTATGGCTTA
>CAZTYT010000010.1:0-21381 GCA_964618245.1 uncultured Legionella sp.
CGAAGATTGGCTTTATCAAACCCTGTGGGAAAAAACCCCACCCGAACTCTCCGCTAAAGCGGAGAAACCCATCACTGGGAAATGGTTAATTTTCAGTGATCAGGAATTGGGTTTTGTCTTGCAACAATCATTGGGCTCATCTGCCTGTATTTATTGTTTTGCAGGAGAACAATTTACCCAAGTAAATGAGCAAGTGTATTACATTAAACCGGAACAAAAAGCCGATTATGAAGCATTATTCGCTGCAGTGAATGCCCAACATGGCAAAGCATTACAGGGTATTATTTATTTAAGCTCTGCTTACCAGCAAGCAGCCCCAGACTTAGCTTTGCTCTATTTGTTCAAGACACTCATTCAACACCAATGGGAGCAGCCTTTACTATTTACCTTGATTACCGAGTCGGCACAACAAGTGACGGAAATGGATGTCGTTAATATCTGGCAACACCATTTATGGTCAATGACCAGGATATTTGCTGCTGAACAAGCAAATTACCAAGTCTTGCTTCTCGATCTGGATATACAAACCAGCCTTCAACAAAAAGCGCAGCAGATTGCGCACGAATTAAGCTTTTACCAAGCCAATCAGAATCATCTTGCCTATCGTGCCAGTGAACGCTATAGCATCCGTTTTGTACCAGCCATGAGTGTGAAAAAACAGGATTTTATTGCCCCTAAGGCTGCCTTAATTACTGGCGGTTTGGGTGCTTTAGGTTATGAGGTAGCTGAATATTTAGTCACCCAAGGCACACGCTTTATTTTACTCACTGGCGTCACCGAACTCACGGAAAAAACCGTGGAAAAAAATAATTGGCTAAAGCAATTGGAAGCCAAAAATATCGCGGTTAAATATGCGGTAGTGGATGCTGCTGATAAACAAAAAATGCAAATGCTTATTCAAGAGACTGAAAAAAATTGGCAGCAAGCGATTGATGGCGTTTTTCATTTGGCAGGGATTACTACGGATAATATCCCCATTGCTGAAATAGATGAGCACTTATGGCGCGATGTGTTAGCAGTAAAAATACAGGGCGCTTTGGTTTTGCATGATTTATTTAGCCAGGCCAAATTATCCTGTTTCGTATTATTTTCCTCGATTGCAGCGGTGCCTCACTTTGGGATGGGCGGGTTAAGTGCTTATGCAGTAGCGAATGAATTTTTAAGTGGCCTGGCCTTATATCGCCGCAGCCAAGGCCTGCCGGCACTCAGTATTAACTGGGTTGCCTGGTCTGAAAAAGGAATGAGTCATCGCCATAATCATGACGCTTTCTTAGCAGCAGTGGGCATGAGTTCGCTCACTATTGCCGCAGGGATTCAACTTTTAGACACGTTGCTATGTGAAAATTTCACTGAAGTTACTGTGTGCAAAATTGATTGGAAAAAATTCTTACAAGTTAATGCCGCTGCCAAGCAGCTTGATTTTTTCCAACAATTTAGTGTGCAATATGCGTCCACAACCAAGACTTTAAGTACAGTATCCTTCAGTGAAGAAGAAATTAATACCTTAACGCTAACACTGTTTGCTCAAGTTTTGGCATTGGAAATCAATGAAATCGAGGCAAATACTCCTTTTGAGCAATATGGCTTGGATTCCATTACGGGAATTACATATACCGAACAATTAAGCCATCATTTTCCTGATTTGATTTCCCCTATGGATCTGTATCGCTACCCTACATTAAAACAGTTAAATCAATTTATTTTACAGCAAATTCAACCACCAACAGCGCAGCCACCAGCAATGGCGCAGTCACAGGCCATGCCTGATCTGGATCAGCTGAATTATGACGAATTAAATGAACTTCTTGAATCTGAACTAAAAGAGTTAGAGTTGGCCTATGACTGATACGGAAACATTAAAAAAATCATTGTTAATGATCAAAAAACTAAAACATTTGTTGGCACAGCAGCAAGAGAAAGTATTTGATCCTATAGCGATCATTGGCATGAGTTGCCGTGTCCCTCAAGCCTCTAATCTGCAAGAGTTTTGGCAGTTACTTCGACAGGGAAAAAATATTATTTCGGCTCTTCCGGAAGCACGTTGGGAGCTTTTAAAAGAGACAGAAGAGCCTGCACTTCGTGAACATCATTTAGCCTATTGGGGTGGGCACCTGGATAATATTGATGCGTTTGATGCTTATTTTTTTGGCATCAGCCCTCGGGAAGCCTTACGCATGGATCCTCAGCAGCGATTACTGCTGGAAGTTGCTTATGAAACATTCGAAGATGCAGGACTTACTATAGAAGATTTAAGTGGGACGAATACAGGCGTATTTTCCAGCCTTTATGCCAGCCAGTTTAGCCATTTGCAAACTTTGGATTCAGACATGGACGCGCTCTTCATTCCCACAGGAAGTGCCGTGAGCATCGCGGCCAATCGCTTATCTTATTTATTTGATTTACGTGGCCCAAGCCTCACCCTGGATACAGCATGTTCCTCTTCTTTAATCGCTATCCAATTAGCCTGTTTAAATTTGCAAGCCAAACTCTGTGAGCAGGCTTTAGTCAGTGCGGTTAATATCAATTTATTACCCTCTATTCATGCCACCTTAGCCAAAGCGACGATGCTCTCGCCTACAGGGCAATGCCATACTTTTGATGCGCAAGCGGATGGTTACGTACAGGGAGAAGGTGCTGGTGCTATTCTACTTAAACCATTAACCCAAGCTTTGGCAGATAAAGACCGAATTTATGCAGTGCTTATGGGTGGTGCGATTAATCAGGACGGCAAGACTAATGGTTTAACCGCCCCCAATGGCTTGCAGCAAGAACAACTATTACGAACTGCTTATCGTGCGGCAAATATCGAACCAACCATGGTGTCTTATGTTGAATGCCATGGGACAGGAACTTTTTTAGGCGACCCCATAGAAGTACAGGCATTAGGAGAGGTTATAGGCAAAAATCGTGACCCCCAAAAACCATGTTGGATAAGCTCTGTTAAAACCAATATAGGCCATTTGGAGCCTGCTGCAGGGATTTTAAGCGTTATTAAAACGGCTTTGATTTTAAAAAATGGGGCGATTCCTTCTCATCTGAACCTGACCGCTGCAAATCCTCATATCCCCTTTGCTAAATATGGCTTTACCATCCCTCAACAATTAGAACCATTACCCAAATATGGTAAGAATGAAATTGCGGTTGCGGGAGTCAGTGGTTTTGGATTTGGCGGTGCAAATGCGCATTTGGTCTTGCGCGAACTGTCCTTGGCAGAACAATTTATTCCTTCCCAACCCATGGGCAATGAGCAAGAATTATTTACTCTGTCTGCCAAGGATAAAGGGGCCTTAATGCGTTTAGTCACACTCTGGGGTGATTTTTTAAAAAATAACGCGGAAATTAGCCTGGCGCAAATTTGTTACAATGTCCACTTACGACGCTCTCATTATGCTCATCGCTTGGCTATTATTGCTCATTCGTTGGATGATCTTTATCAAAAATTAAAACTTATCCAAATAGATAACCATCGGGAGCATCAGGCGATATTCCTAAGTCCGGAAAATAAAAAAGCGAATAAAGCTTCGGTGATTAGCGAATTTGCGCTTTTGGATTTAACTACATTGGCCACCCATTATGTAAATCAAGCACTTATTGATTGGAAAAAATATGAAGCAGAGCGATTTTATCCATCTATCAACATGCCCTTATACCCGTGGCAACGTAAAAAATATTGGCCACATTTAGGTAATAAAACGCCTCAAGCAACGCATTGTGCTTACCCACTACAAGGACAGCGACTCGCCTCGCCCCTGGCAAAAGGTCAGTTTGAATTTATTTTTAATACAAAAACACTGCCTGAAATTAAAGATACATTTCACGTCATTCATGCAGGTTACTATCTGGACATGCTAAGCTATGCCATGAATCAATTAGAGAAACAGACGGAAGTTGGCATTGAAAATCTTCATTTTCTCTCCCCACTCTTGGTGTTGGACGGAAGCAATACCCGTGTGCAGTTAATCATTGATAATGAAAGCCAATCATTTAGTATTTATAGCAATGATGGAAGTGAGCATTGGATAGAGCATGCAAAGGGCAAATTATCAACAAACCATCCAGCAGAGAACAACATCATCGCGCCAGCGAATGAAAAACTGACAAACACTGCTGAGTCCTTTTATCAACGCGTCACCAGCATGGGGATGCCAGCAGGAGACACCATTCGTTGGATTGAACACTATTGGGTTGAAGGCCGCGTATTTTTCAGCCGCCTCAGACCGCCTCAATCCAAGGAGCGTGGGTCACAGTTCATGATGAAAATGCACCCAGGAATCATCGATGCATGCATTCAAACGTTATTTTTTCTGTTACCGCAAGAGCATCTTAAGCCATACGTTGCTTCGCATATGGGTAACGTGGTGTTTTATCAATTACAGCAACCAGCATATATCTATACCCAACTTAAAGAGATCCTTGATGATGGCAAAAAAATTATTGGGGATTGTTATTTGTTAGATCAAAACCAATGCATTTTAATGCAATGCACGGACCTTTGCCTAACTCAGTTAGGCGATAGAATGGAAGTAAATGATATTGCTGATATCAAAAGAGAATTCGAGCTGGATTTATCACTGCCTTATGCAACATGCCGTGACGCATTAATTCAGTTTTTAACGACCAAGTTCGCTACTATTTTTTCCATGCCCATTGCTGATATTAATGTCCATCATTCCTTGCACGAATTGGGAATGGATTCCTTAATGGCCATGGCTATAATTCGCATTATAGAAAGCAATTTTGGGATATCCTACTCAATACCTCTGATGATGCAAGGCCCTTCCATTCACGAAATAGCAGAGCAGGTATTAGCAAATAAAACAGAAGATCAGCCAATCCATGAAAGCAGATCTCAACCACCCCTTGAAACGCTATGGATAGCTAATCGCAAACCCCAGACGCATGCAAAATATCGCTTATTTTGTTTTCCTTATGGGGGAGGAGGAAGCTCCATTTATCGTGAATGGCAAGCTGAGCTTTCGCCATCAATTGAAGTTTGTCCCATTCAATTACCTGGCCGAGAAAACCGCTTAAACGAGCAACCTGTTGCAGATATCAATCCTTTGATTGCCTCATTAGCCCAACAGTTATTACCCTATTTTGACTTACCCTTTGCTTTTTTTGGCCATAGCTTTGGTGCACTTATTGCCTTTGAATTAACACGTTATCTGCGCCGCCAACATTTACCACAACCGACCCATCTTTTCGCCTCCGCATACCCTGATCCATGCATCCCTTCAAAAAGTCTTGATAATCTCATTGCCAATTTAAACCAGCGTAATCTTGATCTCTTTACTCTTAATCAGGAACAGATAGCCCATTTATCTGAAGAGCAACTTTCCGTACTCGCGGCAATTTTTAAAGAAAATGGTATTGTCGATTACAGCGACGAACGGATGAATAAAAATATCATTCAAGTTTTGTTACCTATTTTTATCGGGGATATGAATATCGTAAAAAGTTATTCTTATTACGAAGAAGCACCTTTAAATTTGCATGGGACTATCTTCTTGGGCGAACAAGATACCTGGGTAACCCCTGAAGATCATCAAAGCTGGACCAGGCATTTTACCTACCCCTGCCAATTTGTTTCTTTTGATAGAGGCCATCTCTTTATCAGAGAAAATGACATTCGTCTGCAAGTGATCCAAAAAATTAAAGACGAATTATTAATGGTCTTGAGTACTGCGATTTATCCCAAATCAGAACCAATCCCCGTAGGATAAACAGGGGGATTAACCATCCTGGATGGAATCGATTATCCCGTAAGCCACGGGAATTCAGAGAGAAAAAAAGCTATATTAATAGTGATTTTTTTGCTTTGTTGAGCCAGGAAAGAATTGTTCGAGGTTACTCTTTACTAATGCAATCAAACCTTTATATTGCGGGGGCACATCAGAACGCCACATAGAATTACTTTTTTTTGGATTTTCCTGATCCCCCACTTCATCTAGAATTTCATGACTTACAATCTCTATGATATCTCTATTGATTTTCAATAAATAGTTGATATTTTTTTCACTCATTTCCGCACGGCAATGCTTACCAAATACAGAAAATGCAGCTAAAGCTTCCCATGGACGATTGGCTATGGCTAATTTCTCCACAGTCGCTAGGATAAAATCCAGGGATAATTCGGAGTTTGCCTGATGCAAATTTAATATTGTAACGGCAGCTGTTATAGAAAGTTTTGGAAAATAATCAGGGTTAATCTCCTCAATTTCGTAAATTTTTTCAACCTGTTCTGGTTCAAACCCATCGATGAGGCTCGATAAATTATCCAGGGCTTTAAATACATTTTCTTTGATTTTATCTTTTGCTCTTGGATGATTATCAATGATTTGCTGTTTAGCTAACTCTAGTTTCATGCGCAGCACTCAAGCTTAAAGGGCTAAAAATATACATACAAATAAAATATATGTCAATGTGACAGCACTGTCACATTAACTTATGCTATAAATTGCGATTTATTGCATTATCGATGAGGAGATACTCCGTAACGCCTGGCAACTCGTTCAGCTTTCAAGCCAATCATCCCTTCGCCGCCCGGTACCCCTACCGTTAATAAAGCCCCATTTGCCGGATTGAAAACTGGAGCATAAGCAGCCCCTATGCCCCAGGAAGTCGCAGACACTGATTGCGTCGATGCAGGAACTCCTGCCCCCGTGATTAATAACACTGAATTAGCTGCAGCTACTGTTGGGGCGAAGTAATGCACTGCCGAAGTTGCCGTGCTGGCAGGCACAGGTGTTGATGTGGTGGAATCATAAATCAAAGTACTGACAGTACCAATGATTGCTCTTAATGGCGTTACGGCTACAGAGACTATTCCCGTGCATTGGGTTGCCGTATGTACTTTTGTGGAATCCCATTTGATAATGGCTGAGCCATTAAATATGAGTGTTCTTGTTGTAGTGCATGGGCCGGTTTGATCGGAAACCTGGATGCTAACCCCCGAAGCCGTAGTTCCTGTGCTAATGCCATTGGCTAAACTGTTAATAATAGTGAGCTGACCTGATTTAATCGCACTAAATGCTGTTCCTGAAGCGAATAGGATAAATGCCCCTATTAATTGAATCCATTGGCTTCTTGCATACATAATAAACTCGCTCCTCTATTTAATTCGTTTGCGTGATTTTTTATACCAAAATAGATATCAGGTTTTATTTATAAGGAAGAACCCCGTAACGCCTTGCCGTTTGCTCCGCTTTAAATCCGGCTAAGCCTTCCCCACCTGGAACCCCCATAGTGATTAACGCACCATTCACCGGATTAAAAACTGGAGCAGAGGCAGCACCGATGCCCCATGCAGTTCCTGTAGCGCTCTGGGTTGAAACAGGGGTTCCTGTGCCTGTAATCAGGAGTACCAAGTTAGATACAGGAGTAGTCGGGGGGGTGTAAGTGATTGCTGCTGTTGCTTTGGTAGCTGGGATACTGGTAGAAGTGGAAGCATCATAAACAATCGTAGATACTTTTCCCACCGTTGTTTTTAAAGGAGTCAGGGTAATTGAAGCAATTCCTGTGCATTGACTGATAGTATGAGTTTTTGTAGCGTCCCATTTTACTATCAAGTAGCCATTATAAAGTACCGTTTTTGGTGTGACACAAACACCTGAACTATCTGAAATCTGGACATTAAAGCTTGTGGCAGTACTACCAGTTCCCCCGCTTGTTTCATTAGCCAATCCATTAATAATCGTAAGCTGCCCTGAAGTGATAGCACTAAAAGCCTTGCTTGAGACCAATAAGATAAATACAACCGTTAGTTTACTCCATTTATTTTTTTTAATATCCGTCATGAGCTTTTTCCCTTTTTGCATACTAACTGGCTTGTACCCCTTCATTTTGACCAAGTCAGAATTATTTCTCTCTAAAAGTCTAGCAGCAGAAATTAACTTTTGTGTAGCAAACTACTGTGTCATTATCATTCATCAAAACTTACGCAATACTCCAATTAATCTGCCCTCCAATTACGGTGGTTTGCGTATTAGTATGTCCTTTAAGTGCGGTCAGTGGTGTAGCAAAATTAATTGGCATTTCTTTAAAGAATGAATGACCCAAGCCAAAATCATACCCCAAGGTTGCTGTGGGTTGAAAATGAAAACCAAGCGCTAAAATAGTCGCGCTACCAATAGGATCAGCAATACCTCGATCCTGATTGTTAGAGGGTGTGTTCATCCATTGGATGCCACCACGCAATAATATTTTTTCACTCGCCTTAAACGTTGCGCCCACGGCATAATCAAAACAATTATGATAATTAAATGGGATAGTGACTGATGTGGTCATGCCATTAGGCATTAGCGTATTTTCCATCGTGATTTGCTTAAAAGTCCTCCAATTGGTATAAAACACGGTAGCCATCCCTGTCCATCGGCTGGTAATATCATGCTGTGCACTTAATTGCGCCCGGGCTGGTAATGAAGCAGATGTTTTTTGTTGATCGGTTCTAAATTCGGCATCGGGTATCGGTAAATAAAGGGTACTATGCCCTGTCGTGGTGAGCGAAATGCGCGAGTTATAACTAAAGCCTACCCGGCTTTGGGGGCTTATTTTAAATAAAGCACCAGCATGCCACCCGTATCCCCAGCCTGCCAAATTATTCTTTAACGTTGTATCGCCCAAAAAAGACAGTGGCGGCCCATACCTATTATTCAAGGTAAAGGCTAAATGCAATGCATCAAATCCTGCTCCCACTGAAAAATTCTCTGTTAGCTTAGCAGCAACACTAGGACTTGCATCAATACCGACAACTTGTGAACGAGTGGCTGCATAACGTGTAATCGCCGTTGAACCATAGTTAGTCCCTAAACCAAAAGGTGTAGTCAAACTTAAACCGGCACTAAAACGCTCAGCAAAAGGAGCCGCGTAGTAAAAGGACGGTAAAAATGCATCAATATCACTTCTGGCCGCTCCAGATTGGATAATAGGCGCAGGAAAAGGAAACGCTGGAGTTCGTGAGGTGCCAGTAAATTTTGCACTTCCTGTAATCCCTAAAGCATTAATAACCAGCTGTTGGGAAGGCAGGTTAACCAAACCCGCGGGATTGGCATATGCGGTACTTGCATCATTAGCCGCGCTAGCCCAATCTGCATAAGCTACACCTAATCCGGCAGAATTAATAAAAGGCAGGTTAAAGTCAGAAGCCATTGCTTGAGAAGCAAAGCAGGTTACCGCTAAATAAACACTCGATAATTTACACACCATACCAATTCCTTTAGTAAAATGAACTTATCCTATTTCATTGTTGATTATCAATCCGCCTCAGTAAACCACTTAACACTTTGCCTGGACCAATTTCTTGAAAATTCATTCCTGGCTTGGCTTTTAAAAACTCAATGGTTTTAGTCCATTGCACTGGATGCGTTATTTGATTGATTAAATTTGCCTTAATAACTGCTGGATGATAAGGAGCAGCATCCACATTAGCAATTACTGGCAAGCAAGGAGTTGCAAACTCAAAATCGGTTAAAAAATCTGCAAAAGCTTGCTGCGCAGCGAGCATATAAGAAGAATGAAATGCCCCACTGACAGAGAGACGAATAAAAGAGCTCTGGGGAAATTTAGCCAAGACCGCATGAGTCCGATCGATATCCGTTTTAGGGCCTGATAGTACCAACTGCTGATAGGAGTTGTAGTTAGCGATAGTCACGGTGGATAAATCATTATCTTGCAAAATTTGGGTCAATTCTTTAATGCCTAACCCTAATACTGCAGCCATACTGCCACCTTCTGCCTTGCTCATTAATTCGCCACGCTTTTTAACCAGGCTTAAACCCGTAACAAAATCAAAGACACCGGCCGCAAATAAAGCATTATATTCGCCCAAACTGTGTCCAGCCACATAATCTGGTTTTTGCGAATTCTCTGTCAACGTTTTAAGATACATTAACGCGTTAACGACATAAAGTGCAGGTTGCGTATATTGCGTTTGATTTAATTGCTGATGCTCATCCTCCAGGCATAAAGCCTGGAGGGAGTATCCTAAAAGGTCATCCGCTTGTTGCACATAATTACCAAATAATGCAAATAATTCTTTACCCATCCCACGTACTTGGGAACCTTGACCTGGAAAAAGATAAGTTTGCATTACATTATCCCTTCCCTTAATAAATGGATGACTTGTTCTATTTCTTCAGACATGGGACGGCATTTTTCAATTTGGGGTGAGTGCTGGCGTATCACTTGATAAAGCGCTTGCGATTGCGGACCCGCTTTTTCAATACCACGAAGCTCCAATGCCTGGGCTGCTGCTAAAAATAAAATAGCAGTTAAACGCTCCAGGTTAGCCACGGCTTCGTGAAAATCAAAAGCAGCATGAGTCCCTAAGCTATTTACATCCTGATTATCCCCTTCCGTTGGTAACGTAAATGCCTGCTGTGCCTGCGCTAATTTACGATTTTGCACCGCTAAGGCTGCGGAGAGTAACTGCATGGAGCGAAAACCATTGTGCTTGCTGGGATCTGGCACTAAATTGACTGGGAGATCATGGTTTTTACGCGGATGAACAAGATTAGCTAATAAAGCGTGAATCCAGGTGGAGGCTTGAGCGATGTTCATTTTTAAAATATCACAAGCATCGGTCACATAATAACCCATGAAATTGGCACTGTGATGGATATTTTTTTCCACCACATCAATGATTGGATTATCATTCACCGAATTCATTTCATTTTCTATCCATTGTACGGCCCGTTCCAAATTTTCTTGCAAAGGCCCAAAACCCTGAGGAACAGAGCGAATGGAATAATAATCCTGCACTGGTTTATGTGTATAATCGGTAACCCGTAATTCATCCAAGTTAGTCAACAATTGACTTCCTTGCCAAAAATCAATAAAAAATTGATTAATCCCGATTTCACCTTGCTGTAACTTCAACTGATGTACCATAGGATGATAGGCGCTATCTATTACTAGCAAGGCCTCTAATGTCATAGCAATTGCGGCCAGCATTTGCGGAAATAAACGTTGCAAATCATAAATGGCTAAACCAGCTAATGCTGTCATAAAAGAAGTACCATTGATTAAAGCCAATCCATCACGTAACCCAAGCTTATAAGGCTTAAGCCCTGCTAATTGGATAGCTTCTGGCGCTCTCATGAATTGATCTTGATAAATAACAGGTACATTTTCACCAATTAAGGCCGCTGCAATCATCGACAACGGAATAAGATCCCCGCTCGCGCCAATAGAGCCATAGCAGCGAACAACTGGAGTAATACCCGCATTAATGAAATCTAATAATGCATTTATTAATTCGGGATTAACGCCTGAATATCCTTGGGCTAAACAATGGACTCTTAACATCATAGTAACCCGTACAATGTGGGGTGCAACAATAGCACCTAGACCACAAGAAAGTGAACGCACAATATTTTCTTGCCGCTCACTAATTGATTCATAATATTCAAATGACTCCGTTTCTTTAATCGCCGCATCGATGTAACGCACTTGATCGCCAAAATTGGTATTCACTCCATAAATAGGTACACGCAAATCCACATGGGCTTTTAAAAATTGATATGAGGCATTCACTGCTTCCATAGCCGTTGGAGACACAGCTACAGGCGATGAATAGTGCGCTAATGCATGTGCTGCGCCAATACCTAAATGATAATTACGGCCAATGGTAATAACCGCTTTATTCTTGATGGCCTTTCCTAATACCTTCTTTTGTGTTTTTAATGATTGCAGTTGTTCCACTCGTTAACTCCTGTTTAAAGATAAAGCTATCCCTGTGCTTTTTGAGCCAAAATACTATGATAACGACTATAAATAAAATAAATAATCAAACCAATGATCATCCAAATTCCAAAGCGCATTAATGTCACGGCGGGTAAATGGACGATTAAGTAAAAACAACTTAATATCCCCATTAGTGGAATAAAAGGAATCCCCGGTGTTTTAAACGGGCGAGATAAATTTGGCTGGGTATATCGTAAATACAATACTCCAACACAAACCACAATAAAAGCAAATAAAGTGCCGACATTTACTAATTCTGCCAGAATATCAATAGGGGTAAGTGCAGCCAATAAGGCTATGACTGTTCCACACAGGATACTAATGCGAGCAGGGCTATTTCTTTGCAGATCCACCTTGGCAATATTTTGTGGCAACAGACCATCTCGCGCCATTGCTAATAATACGCGCGTCAGACCATAAAACAAAACCAGCATTACTGTAGTCAAACCAGCAACAGCACCCACACTAATTAGCCCAGCAGCAAATTTATATCCTAGCTTCAATAAGGCATAACTCATGGGCGATGCCACATTCAAGGTAGAATAATAAGCAATCCCGGTCAGTAGTCCTGAAACCATAATATATATAGTCGTACAAATGACTAATGAACCAATGATTCCTTTAGGTAGATCACGCTGAGGATTCACCGCTTCTTCTGCTGCAGTAGATACTGCATCAAAACCAATATAGGCAAAAAAGATGACTGAAGCGCCCTTTACTACTCCGTTCCAACCAAAAGGCAGAAAAGGAGACCAATTATCAGCACGCACTTCCTTGACAGCAATAGCCACAAAAATAAAAACTACTGCCAGCTTGACTGATACCATCACCTTATTGATACGCGAACTTGATTTAATTCCAAGAATGAGCAATGCAGTTAACAGGCTGATAATAAAAACTGGCGGAACATTTAAAAACCCACCCTCCAGGGGACCATGCAACAGTTTATAAGGCAGATGAATTTTTAATGCCAAAAGAAAATCATTGGCGTAACTTCCCCAGCCTACAGAAACAGCTGAAACTGAGATGGCGTATTCTAACAAGAGATCCCAGCCCACTATCCAGGCAATCAACTCACCAAATCCTGCATAAGCATAACCATAAGCACTGCCACAACCGCCAATAGTTGTTGCAAGTTCTGCATAAGATAATGCGGCAAAGACACAAGCCAATCCTGCCAAGACATAAGAAAATATGACTGCAGGGCCTGCCAGTGTAGCGGCAACAATGCCGGTTAAAATAAAAATGCCAGCACCAATAATTGCCCCTACGCCAAAAAGAGTTAAATCAAGGGCATTAAGGCATTTACATAAGTGAGACTCTCGCTCCCATGATACACTAATTTCTTTTTTGCGAAACAAGTCCATGATATGCTCTCTGTTTCGTAACCTTTTTGTTATTTAAACAAAAATATGGACGCGAGCATAGAGAAAGCTAAAAGATCAAAGCAAAAAAGCGAGGCTTACAAGCAAGCCAAGTGAACAGGTTATAGGTTAAATGAATAAGATAATTATCGGTATACTTTTGCTGTTTTATCTCAATGCATATGGTGCCGAACAACAGCATGAACAAGATACCCATAGGCCTTCTTTATTTAAACATATTTGCAAACGACTTCATCAAATATGGACAAAAGGAAGTACTGATCTTTATATATCAGGCTATGCCTGGCATAACCGGTTCACTTATAGCCCTAAACAAATACGCACTAAAAAATATAACGAACTGGCATGGGGTGGTGGCCTGGGTAAAGGTTTTTTTGATGAGCATGGCAATTGGCATGGCCTGTATGCTATTGCTTTTTTAGATTCCCATAAAAACGTCGAACCTGCAGTAGGTTATGCCTATTTATTGGTAGGCTCCTTTACCCCTGACTTTAAAATTGGCATTGGCTACTCTCTATTAGTTACCGCGCGCCCTGATATCATGCATAATATTCCTTTTCCAGGTGCTGTGCCTTGGGCAGGGGTTTTCATCAAAAAACTATCCTTAAAAGCGGCCTATATCCCTGGCTCTTCACACAATGGCAATGTGTTGTATCTGGTAAGTACGTATTCTTTTGATTAACCTGGCGGCAATCTATTCTTATCATTGCTCTAGCCTCCACCAAGAAAAGCTAATTTTCTTATTTTAAATAGTTTTTTTCACATAATGTGCTATGTTTTTAAATAGATCTATCAAAGGACTACCTAGATGAAATCTTTTATTGAACAAGCACAATTTTATGCCACTTACCATCAAAACATGAAAACTCGTTATACGCATATGGCAGGCGTGCCGCTTATTATTCTCTCAGTCATGATTCTGCTGGGTTTTGTACAAATTATTATTCCAGGGGTATTCGCTAGCAATCTGGCCTGGTTCGCGACGATTGCGGCCTTAGCCTATTATTTTTTCTTGAATTGGGAATTGGCTTTAGCACTTACACCTATTATGCTTTTTCTTTTATGGATAGCTCACTGGTTTAGCGAAGATGGTCCAACTACTTTGGGCGTATGGGCATTTATCATTACCTTTTTCGTTGGCTGGGGATTGCAATTTTATGGTCATTATTTAGAAGGTAAAAAACCAGCTTTTATGGATAATGTCGGGCAAGCTTTAATTGCTCCTCTTTATTTAGTAGCGGAATTATTTTTCATGGCGGGTTATATGAAATCATTGCAAGCGCAGATTTATGGGGCAGAAACCATAAAAGAACCACCTGAAGAAAAATTATAATCCTTTTCCATCGACACCCTCGATTAAAAAAATAAAACTCTTTTGTGTATAAACTCCAATGGGGGGTTTATACGCTTACCAATTAATATCTGTTCTGTCTTAAGATTATCTTAAGCAAAATGATTTATAATTACACACATAATTAAAAATGAGGACAGAAATAATGACTAACATAAAAGTAACATTTGTTGGCGCAGAGAGTAGCGGTAAAACCAGTCTAATAAAACGACTAGTTGGTCAAGACTACAATTCAAAAGAAGAGGCTACCATTGGGGCTGGATTTTTTAGTTTACGAAATGAGGGAAATGGATGCCAAATCTGGGATACAACGGGAGCTGAGCGTTTTAAGTCAACAGTGCCATTGTATGTTCGTAGTTCCGCCGTACTTTTATATTGCGTCGACCTTGCTCATTTTGAAACAATGGATGCTGAGAATAAAGCCAAATTCAAAAAAGAACTTCAAAGCAATCTTGATGCATATAAATTGCTTGATATAAACCAAGAGATGAAAATAATTTTAGTTGGAACTAAAGCAGATCAATGCAAGGCTCTTAGAACAACACCAGATAAAAAAATTAGAACGCCAGAAGAAATATTGGCTGAAATTGCGGCTGGAATTAATTTTGATCAAACAATTGTTACCTCTGCACAAGACAATGAGGGGATCGTCAGCAATCAAGTTGATGATAAATGTGGCTTAAAAAATGTCTTGCTCTCTCTAGCAGAAGAAGCCAATGTTGGCAAAAAACCTGTAGAAGAACACTTTTACACTAAACCAATGACAACTAATTTTCAGTTCCCAAAGTCTTATACACAAATGTGGGAGAAGCAATCAGGCAATAATTGCGATAAAGCCCTAAAAATATTAGCTGATTACAGTAAAGTACCTAACACTGGAGCAAATGGTTTCTTTGAATCGGTCATATCCGTTGGTAAATTAGCGGTAACAGGCCACTGGGCTCGCAGCCATCATAAGGCCGTAGAGAAAACGATAGCGGATTTGCATAAAACCGGCAAAAATGATGTGCCTAAACTTCTTCAGACACTTTATAAGAATTTGCTTAACGAAGGAAAAAAGATTGAGCTTGAGGGTAGCTTAGCGAAAAGAATCCTGTTTATTCAACAGCGAATTGGTAATAATCTTATTGATCTGGATAAACTTAATCAAGAGATTGAGGCTAAT
The DNA here is from genome assembly GCA_964618245.1 of uncultured Legionella sp. Taxonomy (GTDB): domain Bacteria; phylum Pseudomonadota; class Gammaproteobacteria; order Legionellales; family Legionellaceae; genus Legionella. The sequence continues at coordinate 15,644 of CAZTYT010000010.1, forward strand.
AATGCATCAAAAAATACCAAGCCTTAAAACATCTAATTAATTATCTCTTCTTAATAACCTTGGTATAGGCATTGCTTAACCAAGGTTATTGTCTTTAAATACGATGGTACTGCGTAATTATCCGATCCAAATGATTGGAAAAGCTCTGTACCTCTTTGGCACTTAGCACATCCGCGCCTCCCCGCAGCAACCCATTTTCCCTTAAAGATTCATTTAAATTGCGCATACTTAAAATTTGCTTCATATTATTAGCTGAATAAAAGGTTCCCCGTGGGTTTAAAGCAAAGGCCTGCTTACTAATAATTTGGTCTGCCAGGAGAATATCCGCTGTAATCACCAAGTCCTGACTTTGAACCTGAGTGATAATGTAATTATCTGCGCTATCAAAACCTGACTCTACTTTGACTCGTTTAATAAATGGGGAAGGGGGAATGATTGCCAAATGATTAGCAACTATGATAACCAAAACTTGACGTTTCGCGGCGGCTCGAAAGAGAATTTGTTTAATTGCCTTAGGGCAGGCATCGCCATCAATCCAAATGTTCAATTATAATTCATTTCTTTCTTGTAAAATTAGGGGCTATTTTAGCCTTTTTTTTTCGATACAACCATGGTACCGCAAACGCGGCACCAAATTATAGGTGAATTCCTTCGCCTTCATCCTTTGGTAAATCCACTTCTTCTTTGGAGTTTTTAAATGCTTGCATAACTGATTTTGCGGCTCGTTGAAAAACATTGGCATTTGCGCCTGTAAATTTTTGCCAATCACGCTCAAACTCTTCCTCTCGAAAAGAGGCAGCCCCTGCGCGATAAGTCGCATGGCGTTGGCCGCTGGGCATCGGATTTTGTGCTTCTTCACGAAAATAAGCCCTTAAATCCTCTTTCACTTGTTTTAACAATTCAGGATGATGCTCTAACTCCTTGGTTATGCCTCTTAATACCGCCGAGTAGCCTATGCTTATTTTTCCAGCAAAATATTGCTTATCCCAAGACTCTTTAAATACTTCCACCAGTTTTTTTCGATAAGCATCCGATGTGGGGTAATGACCCAACTCAGACTTGATAAATTGGTTTGCGGATGACGAAGTGGTTTTAGTAAGAGTAACCACATTTTGTAAGTTTGTATGCAAATTTAAAACCGAATGATGTACTGTTTTTAAATGAGGATAAATTTTTTCATGGTTCATATCCAATTCACCCGTGTCATCTTTGCTTTGCGCAGCCCACGTCCTAAGATTGTCCGCATAAAAAGGGTTGGCTTTCCTGTTTTTATCATCGGAAACGATAGTCATTCTCTCGACTAAATTCATAGTGGAGTTAACGCTAGTTCTATCCGGATTACTATTATAATAACGTATGGTCTTAAGCTTGACGTTGCCTGGTATCATTTCAGGATTAGCCTTAAAAAAACTCTCCACTGCCTCGTGAATATCCTCACGATCATCGATAAAATGATACTCAATGTCTGAATCAGGATTTTCTAAGGCTAATTTTTGCATTTGGGCATAAATAACCGATACTTTTTTATGATCAAAAGCCCAAGAAGAAATCCCAGCCACCTTCTGGGCAGTCAATTCATCACTGTAACGGTGTTTATGATTTTTTTGTAATTCAAGCGCTTGCTGATAAGTATAGCCATGCTCTTTTTGCGAATAAAGGTCTCCGAGTAAGAACGGATCAAACTGACATCCTAATCGCTCACTCATTGCATTTAAAACAGAAAAACAAGAACCATTATGATTATTTTTTCCCGTGGTAAAGTCGCGCTTTATCGACTCTTGAAAATCTCCGCGAACATCCTGACGATTAGACCCGACCATCAATCGGTTAAAGCCCCGCAGCCTCTCCATTAACACGCGGTTATGCTCCATAGACTTTTCTGCGATATCCGCATCTACTTCATCACGTAAAGCTTGTTGAAAACTGGCATGGCTTAAACAGCCATCATAATCAATGGAGGCAACTTTTATTATGGGTTTAGGCATGTTAAGTCCTTAGCACTACGTTATGTATATCCTAAGTATAGACAAAAACAGCCAGACTGTAACAAATAAAAACATTTTGAGATTATCTATTCTAAGTGGACTTAGAAGCATAGTTGACCTTGTGAAAGGCCATCAGTTGAAATTAAAATCAACTTTGTGTACAATAATTCAACCATCTTACGAGTATAAATATAATGCCTTCTTTAATTGATCAAAATCCTTTATTGCCAGATGATCTTAAAATGATAGATAGTTTTATCATCAACGCCTTACAGAATAATCAGCCAGGTTGCCCTTTAGAAATAATATTACCGGTCGAAAACGAATTAGTTCAACAACTTAACACCCGCCTGCATCAATTCATAAAGGGTTTACATATTCATACTACACAAGACCAGGTAAAAATTTCCTTTACCTGTCCATTCGATGAAGAAATTTTGCGTCATCAATTTCTACCCCAAAGCCAGGCTTTGTTGCCTATAAGGGCGGCAAACAAAACAAATATAGAGGGGGGTGAAAAAATTTTAGCACTTGTTACACATGCAGTGGTAAATTATACCGAGGGGGATTTGTTTATTGACGCACTTTCAGATGTGGAAGCGGCTTCAGCTAACCATCGTTTAGAGCAGATATTTCAAGAACCAGACAATTTGGCGAAAAAGGATAGATTCGATAGAGTAACGACCTATCTAATGGATGTAGAAAAGGATAATAGCGCAGCAATTACTAAGTGGTTGAATTTTTATAAACTTTCTTCTACAGCTTATCTAAGGCATGCAGAAGATCAAAGATTCTCACCACCAGTTTTACCCAATCGATATCAAGTTCAATGTCCAAAAGAGCAAGTTTCTTTATTGTTTAAAACCTTAAGTACTTGTGCTCCGGGCTATGAAATACCGGAACGGATTTACTTATTGGAAATCCTTTGGAAACTCAAATCACACCAATACGTGGTGCATGGTGGAGGCCGGCTCATTAAAAACAAACTGTATTCTACCAGCGCAGCTAACCTGGTAAAACAAATCGAAGAGTTATTGACAACTCCTATCGATTTCCTGGGCAGTATTGATAATTTCAAATACCATGCTCAAATACTTTTTTTAGAGCTAAGAAAAGAATTAAAGCATAAAAAAACAGCAAAAACCTCTTCTTCTTTTGGCTGGTGGGGCTATCGTGATGAAACGACAATTAACCTATACAGCGAGATTTTAAAGCTTAGTGAAGTAGTTTTTCCAGCAATACCGGAACACATTGCGTTAAGAAAAATACTCAATCAATTACAAACACATACCTATATTATCAATGGACTTGGTAAAACTATTGATGGCAAAAAATATAGCCATAGTGCTGCCAATGTGGTGAAAAAAATTGACCTGTTCCTTAGCAAGCCTATTGATTATACTAATGAGGAAGAAATCACAAATTTAAAAACAGCAACGCGAGAACTACTCAAAGAAATTCAGGAAGAGTTAAGCGAGAAAACCAAGCCAACAGTTGAACACTGGTTTGGCCTAGGTGATAGAAACTTATTTACCATTCGGCTATATGCAGATATTGTTAATCTTTGTAAAATTACTTTAAGGGCTGAAGAATTCGCTCCTCAAAATGGTATAATTTAATTTTTTACAACGCTTAAACAAATATGAGCCATTATCAGAAAATTACCTGTCCAACTTGTGGCAAGCCGAACACTTGGCACCCAGAAAACGCATTTAAACCATTTTGCTCAGATCGATGTAAACTAATCGATTTGGGTGAGTGGGCTAACGAAACCCGGAAGATTCCTGGAAGAGCGGTGGATCCTGAGCTTATAACCGATTTAAACAATGATAACTGACATTGATTGCAATGTGTAGGTTGGGCTTTAGCCCAACACCTCATTCTCCCCCCAGGCAGGATGCATAATTTTAAAACAATAGTGGATTTTACTATTGCGCTTAAAATCCTGGTCAATTGTCTGAGCTGTAATTTCTTGCACGGAATACTTGTCTTGTAATTGCATATCCAGTTTAAATTGCCGGAAATTAGTAGAAAAATATAAAACGCCGCCAGGATTTAACAGGCGCATGGCGGCATTAATTAATACGCTATGGTCACGCTGGATGTCCAATGTATCCACCATCCGCTTGGAATTTGAAAAACTGGGGGGATCAAGAAAAATAACATCAAAACGATCACGGGCGATGCGTAACCATTCCCGGCAATCGTATTGCACAAACTGATGCCGTGATAAATCAAGCTGGTTCAATTTAAAATTGTCTTCCGCCCACTGCAAATAGGTATTGGAAAGATCCACATTAGTTGTTAATGCGCCAGCTAAAGCAGCATGAACACTGGCGCTAGCTGTATAACAAAAACAATTTAAAAAACGGGTGCCAGGTTTTAATTTTGCAAAGCTTAAACGCAAGGGGCGATGATCTAAAAACAAACCCGTATCGAGGTAATCATAAAGATTCACCTTTAACTTGGCCTGTCCCTCCCTCACCGTCATGGTTTGCCGTGTCTGCGCCATTTTTTGATATTGTTCAGTACCTTTTTGCTGCTTACGTTGTTTTACTACCACATTATTCGAAGAAATGCCTAAAGCACGAGGTACAACTTGCAAGACCTCCAGGCTCCGTTGCTGGGCCTTATGTGCGGGAATGCTGGCAGGTGGGGCATATTCTTGCAAAACGGCATAACCATCATAAAGATCGATTGCATAAGCATATTCCGGTAAATCAGCATCGTACACCCGATAGCAAGAGATATGATTACGTTGCGCCCATTTATGCAAATGCCGATAATTTTTCTCTAACCGGTTCAGCAGCATTTGAGCATTAGGCGATAAGGTACTTTCTTTTGTCCCTTTTAATTCATTTTTTGCGCTCACATCAAAGCAATACAGCTTACACTCTAACGCCCCATTGTATAGTGTATATTGCTTGTCCGAACGCAAGCCAATGGCTTTGGCAAGCAGAGGATTGGAAGTAATCACTGCCGCCTTCCAGCCTTGATAGTGCTCATGCAACTTTTGCCCCAATTGTTGATAGGTAGGAACTAATTGGGTGGCATCCCCCAACCGCTCACCATAAGGAGGGTTGCCGACTAATAATCCTTTGTCTGCTTCAGCATGAATCGCTTTTAATGGAAGATTTTTAAATTCAACTAATGGCGCCACACCCGCATGTTCTGCGTTTGCCTGCGCTAAAGCAACGGCCTTGGGATCAGCATCTGTTCCCACTAATTTTACAGTCACAGGTTTCACTTGCCGTAATGCTTCAGCACGCAATTTTTCCCATAAGGATTCCTGGTGTTCGGCCCAATAACATAACGATTGATCTTGGCGCAACAAGCCAGGAGCTACGTGTGCTGCCATCATGGCAGCTTCTATAACCAAAGTTCCCGCACCACAAAAAGGATCATGCAAGCTGTATCCTTGGGCTGCTAAAGCAGGCCATTTTGCCCGTAATAATAAAGCTGCAGCTACATTTTCCTTGATCGGCGCCATACCCGCTTTGGGGCGGTATCCACGTTGGTGCAAGCTATAACCAGTCAAATCAAAACTAACGGTCAATTCATTATTTTTCAAATAGGCATGAATTAATATTTGTGGCCTCTCTTTATCAATGGAAGGGCGAGAACCATCTAGCTGGCGAAAATGATCCACGATGGCATCTTTAACCACTTGCGCGCCATACATGGTATTGCGAATATGAGCTGATGAACCATGAAACTCGATAGCCAATGTTTTATCATGTGTAAAAACTGTTT
>CAZTYT010000011.1:0-20961 GCA_964618245.1 uncultured Legionella sp.
GAGGCGACTATTGCTTCTTGTGTGGTATTTGATAATGATGGTCCTCATAATAGTGAATATCGACGTTTTAATATTGAAGGAATTACTCCTGGCGATGATTATGCTGCGATGGAGCAGGCCATTACACGACGGTTTAAACGGTTGGTTGAAACCCAATCGTTACCTGATTTATTGATTATTGATGGGGGCAAAGGACAAGTCGCAGTAGCACAGCAAGTATTGTCTGCGCTTAATATCACCGAGGTGATTTTACTAGGAGTAGCCAAGGGCCCTTCACGTAAAGCAGGGTGGGAGAAACTGATTTTGGTTCATGAGTCCAGGGAATTGACCTTACCTGATGATTCTAAAGCGTTGCATCTTTTGCAGCACATTCGTGATGAAGCGCACCGTTTTGCAATTACTGCCCATCGGAAGAAACGCCAGAAAAAGCGCTTGGAATCGACTTTGGAGGAGATTGAAGGTGTAGGTGCCAAGCGGCGCCAAGCTTTATTGCATCGTTTTGGCGGGATACGAGAGTTGGCTAAAGCGCCCGTCGAAGAAATTGCTAAAGTTCCTGGAATTAGCGAGCAATTAGCGAGTCGTATTTTTCAATACTTTCATGGTTCATAATTCATACTTTTCAGAAAGATTTGATTTAAATAAAAACAAACGGATTTTATTTGAGCTAAAATTAGAGGTAAAGAGAAATCAATTCAAGGACGATCTATGTTTATGGGGGCTTGTGTTTTTAGTATCTTGGCTTTAATTGCTGCTTATTTTAAATATACTTTATCCAACCCTACGTTATCGCTTATTTCCGAGATTATCTTTTACTTTTCCCTGATTATTTTTATAGTGTGTTTTGCTACTTACATGGTCAATTCGATGCCTCCCATTCCTGCTGATAACTCTAAACTGCCTATCTAAACCCATGGGGACCGAATCCTTATGGGGATTAGGCTCTTCTCCAATATGAAGTGTGATGTGTCATGGGGTGTTTTTCATCATCCTGATTTAAACCAAGCTTTTCTGCCACCGTCATTTCAAGATGTTAATAATCAGCACTACCAGTGCATATATTTTTCGGATATGCTCATAGAGGTATATGGTTGGAGATATAAATGGACTTAATGCACTTAAAAGATAACATTCGTATATTAAAAGAGAAGACTAGTACGGCGCCAGAAGATCTTCAGGTATTCGTTTTAATATTGGAAAGCTTATTTAATCCTTCTGATAAGGAAGAAAGTTTGGTATTTGCTACGGTACCTATTATTCATCAAGAGCTAGTCCCACGTATACAACAGAGTATAACAGGGGTATGGCAATGGGTAATTAAGCATTTACCACCTGAACAATGGATGACTGGAGAGCTCATCACTCCTTGGTTGGAGTTTCAGCAGGTATTAGTGGAAGAAAAATTGTTAACACCAGATTTTCATCATTCATTCCTCTATCTTGCATTACAAAGACATTACAATAGTATTGGCAAAGAGGGGATAGAAATAGCTAAACTTTTGCCATTATTTATTTGCTGTGCTCGCATGATTGGTTACGCAGATAAACTACAAAATGGAAATTATCCCTATGCGTTATTAGAAGAAAAAATAGCCGCTAAGCGAGTGCAGGAAAGGGAAAAACTAAGTCATATTATTTTCCTATTGAGAATACTTTCTTATCTTCTTTTTAATTTTTGTACCCAAGAGCAAAGAGAATTATTACCTTTTCTGATTTATTATCGCAGTCCAACTACAGCGGAAGAAAAACGCTCAGAATTAGCTCTCTTTAATTGGTTAACTCAAAAATCAATGGCGAGCTTTGAGTTTTTTGCAAAAACTACAGATTTAATAAATCCCAGTCATTCTTTCAATGTACTTTTTGCTTGTGATGAGGGATTGGGAAAGACTTTATTACCTGATATGAGCGATATTATCCCTAAAAATCGTTCTAAATTTTTACAAAAAACTACTGCTAATTCTTGGTGGATATATCCAGCGCTTAGCAAAACCAGTGATAAGCAAGAAACAATAACAGCAATGATAGAAATATTAGGTGTCAACTTTCTTAAAGAGAAAGATAAAACTTATTCTGGAGCACAAACCTATATTCAGTATTGTAAAAACCAACTGTTTAGCCTTCCCAGAGAGGAAAGACTGTTGGCCCATCGAGCAATTTATTCTTTTAGATTACAAAAATACAATGACCAATTAAATGAAGAAAGGTCTGATCTCATTAAAGAAATAAAATATGAGGCGGTAAAATTACAGCGAAAAGCCCTCTTAGGAAAGCAAGTTGAGTTTACTTTTTGGCATAGGAGCGCAATGAAACAGGGGCGCTTAGGTGAAATCATTAGCTCTTTCGAAGCAGAAGAAGTGGCTCTTACAACTAATTGTAATTTATAGAGTTTATTCTATTCTTAAAGTAACACGAATAAGAAGTCGTATTATCTAAATGAATCTACAGATCTCAAGGAGCGAGTATCATGGGGAGAGTACGATATCAAGCCATGCCTCAACAGTCACGTTTCTGGTTGCACTCTGAGGCATGTTATACGGAAGACGAATTGAATTTTCGTGCTTTGGTTTTATCAATACGTACTAATTCGGGAATCCATTCCGATTATTTGACAAATCCCAGTTCCTGGTTTGCTGATATCGAACAAGCTTTTACAACTGTTTATGAAAACTCCTGGTTTTTTTCCCATGCTTTGAGACCCCGTCATATTTTGTCCAGGGATGATTTTCTGGTACAGCCAATTGATAATCAACGCTTACAATGGCCAGATTTATATGATCTGATGCAACGAACGGGCGATTATTTGTTAACCAGGAATCAAAACTTGCCAGTTAATCATCTTAATCAACCAATGAATTATATTTTGTTGGATATTAATAATATTCTAAAAGGAATCAGTCAAAATCCCAATATTGAGCAAACTATAGAACAATTGAATTATTTAGTTAATTATGTTCGTAATATTGAGAAAAATATTTCTCCCCTGATAGGTTCAGATCGCTTATTTTTAGCTGATTTTCGTGATTTTATTAATGATGAGATTCAGCCTTACTTAAGCCAGCGGATTGAGGCTCAACTTTTAAGAGATCGCATGAGCTCATTGGCTAAAAGCATTACCCAATTATCAGAAGAGCGTCATCGTATATTACATTTTGCTTTAAGTGATAGTCCTGTTAATCCGCATCCTCATGATGCTTTTAGGTTAGAGTCAGGAAGTCTAAAAGACTATCCTGTTTTGGCTGCTCAAGCATGTGCACATCAAGATAAAGAAGCACTCATCAAAGAGGATGCTTCATTAAAAATATTAGCTCAACAATTGCGAGACTGTCCTGATTTTCATCTGATTAAAATGACAAAAGAGGTTTTAGAGCCATATGCGCAAGGATCATCTGAATTAAAACAACTAAAGCAATTTAAAGAAATAATTGAAAAAGTAATTGAGTTATTGGGACAAGCTGGTGAAGTTTATACAGTATATCAATTTCAGGAGCAATTATCTTTGTTATTAGGGCAAATGGCTCACTTTATTGATACCTCATCTCAGCCAATCAAAGCAATTATTCGTGAAAATGAGCAGGCTTATCATAAAGCGATTCATGATGAGCAAAACTTATCGTTTTTCAAGCGCATGCTCACTTCAGAAAGAGATAAACTTAATACCTTTATTCACAATCAAGATATTTTGTCCCAATTTCCTTCATCAATGAGTGATCTATTAAAAATAAACACAGTAATAAAACAAAGTGTAAGCCAAATTATTACCCACTTGAGCCAAGCGGGAAAAAGAACAAATTTTTCTGGACTAGCTGAAAAAGCACAACAATTAAACACTTTAATGGGGGAAATGCACCATTGGACAAGTGTGCAATATCAAATCCAAGGTTTGAAAGCGCCGCAAGAACCTGAAAAACTCCTGTTATTTACTGAAAATACACTTGGCTCTGTAGCTGAAATAAGTTTTTTTAAAAACAATACCCTGAATCAAACTATTTCCAATTATACAATGCCAACTCAGCAGCTATTGCTTGCATCTGAGACAAATCAAGCATCGCAAATAAACATGTCATTTTCCTGGATGGGATTATTACTTCTATTACCTATCGGAGCTTTGGCCTTATATTGGTTGGCTCAAGCAAAAACTCCTCCTGCCCCTGTTCTCTTAGGTAATAAAGAAACATTTGATGAGTGGCTATTTAAAGTTGAAGATTTAATTACTCAGATTAAAGAGAGTGCAAAAACAAATGCTTTTCAGGCGATTGAATACGCGAATTTTATCGATACATACCAGGGTTTAAAAGCCAACGCACAGTTAGGTAATTATGAAGTGTCTCGTTTAATCCAATTACATGAGGACATGAATTATTTTTACTCATCTTTTCAACAAAGGGAAGTTCATTGTTTTTAATAGCAAAATACTGGTAAAAATAGGGGGATTAGTACTAAACTAAATTTATAAGGGTGATTAATGTATCTCATCTAAACAAGAAAGATGCTACGAACAAGTGGCCACACGTTGAGATTAAATAACATCAGAAAAAATAGAAATTTAAGCACGAATCTTGCATATTTAAAGAATAAGAAAGGGTTAAGAGGGGGGCGGCAGATGAAAAAATTACTTTTAACAGCATTACTGATGCTTATGGTTGCCGTAGCCAATGCAGGATTTTATGGTACTGGCTTATGCGGATATCCACAATACGATTGTATTAAAGTGGCACCAGGACAAACTTGGGAAAACATGTTTCCTGATCCTCAGCAGCGAGATGTTGTACAACGGATTAATCGTACCTACAACCCTCTTTGGGCAGGTAAGGAAATTGCTGTTCCTAAAAATCTGGCCTTGATTAATATGTTTGATGTTTCTCCTTTTCCACTTAAGATTCCTAGTGATAAACAAAAAGAAGTAATTGTGGATCAGGATAAATTGGCTTGGGCTGCTTATGATGCTGAAGGAAATTTGGTGAGGTGGGGGCCTATTTCTTCTGGTAGAGACCGATGTCCAGATGCGAATCGTTCTTGTCGTACACTGACAGGAATTTTTAGGGTATTTAGTAAAGAGAATGAAAAATGTGTTTCTGATGTATTTCCTATAGGAAAAGGCGGAGCCAAAATGCCTTATTGCATGTTTTTCCATAAAGGTTTTGCATTACATGGTTCTGCAGATATTCCAGGGGTAAGGGCAAGTCATGGTTGTGTGCGTATGTTTACTGATGATGCAAAATGGTTAAATCACGAATTTGTGGAGCTCTCCAGTGAACGAAATAATTTTATGGGAACTGTTGTGATTGTTCGCCCAATAAATGACAGTGAGAAAATATGATGAATACCATAATAAAAAAATTCACTTCAATATCATTAATCGCATTGGCTGGGCTATTACCTACTCAATTACAAGCAGCTAAAGTTAAAGTGGAATCTGCGGGCACTGGAAATAAAACGAAAGGGGAAAGTGCTGAACAAAAAGCTGCCAAAGAAGAAGCTCGTTTCCCTATAGGGTGCACGCCAGTAGGTTCCCAGCAGCACTTGAAGGTATTATTTTTATATCCTGGGAAGGAAAGTGCTTTGCAATCCTTGTATTTTTTTTATAACAAATTACCACAAACTATTAGCTTATATCAAATGCGTGATGAAGATAGCGAGTACAGTACACGCTTTAATCATACTATTGGCCCTCATCAGTGGGCTGCATTAGCTACAGGAGAACCTCTGGTAAAGTTTATTTGCACCTTGGGTGATGGTAAACAATCTTATGGGAAGATCGTTGACTGTGCTGAGACAGTAAAAGTATGTGAATATGTCCATGTTAAATTTGGGTTAAATAATAAAGGCAACTTTTGGGTCTCAGATGGCAATACAAGAAATGGGGCAGTTAATGACGTAGTTCACTATGGCATAATACCTGGGGTATAGACTAGTTTCAGCAACTGGATTTGCCATTGAATTCGCTTGAAATGCCATGTAAAGAGGGGGAATCTTTATGAAATCGCTAGTACCTTGGGTATGTTTGCTGGCAACAACCACTAGCCAACATCTTTTTGCTGATGATTTCAGCGCTTATCGATTAGGGCATTACAATAAGGCGCTTGAGCCATTAATGAGCCAAAGTGGAAAAAGCGCCGTGGCGGATTATTACCTGGGGCGAATATACCTCTATGGCTATAATCAATTAAAAAACACCCAGTTGGCAATGCGCTATTTTACCCAATCTGCACAAAAAGGATATTTGCCAGCTATTCAAATCATGGCCAAGTATGCTCTCTTACATGAAAAAGATCCTCAACAAGCGGTAAGCTGGTTTAAAAAAGCGGCTGAAGCAGGCGACGTGAACGCTCAAATGTTTATGGCAGCCGCTTACCGATATGGAATTGGGGTGAATAAAAATATAGATACAGCAACCCATTATTACATTGATGCTGCTAGAAATGGCAATGCACTTGCCCAGTTTTCCTTGGCGGAAAGTTTTATTGATAGCCGCAATTCATCAAATAATAAGTTAGGATTAATTTGGTTAAATAAATCAGTAGCTAATGGCAATCCCCAAGCCCAGACCAAATTAGGTTCACTTTATTTAACCGGTAAATTAGTCGAAAAAGATACGGCGAAAGGCATGGAGTTATTAAATCAGGCAGCAGCAGAAGGTTTTGCTCCTGCGATGGTGAAGCTGGGTGAAATGGCCTTAGAGCAGAATCAAAAAGAACAAGCAGTGCAATGGTTTGTCAAAGTGGGAAATTCCGGAAATAGTCAAGCATTTTTGGATTTGGCACAGGTTTATTTAGATGCTAAAAGCCCTGTTTATGATCCTAAAGCTGGTTTTAATTGGACATTAAGAGCAGCACAAAATGGTTCAGTAGAGGCAAAACGTCAGCTGGCAGAATATTATAAAAAAGGCATTGGCATAGATACTAACCTTGACATGGCAAAACATTGGCAAGATGAAGCAAATCAAGACGAAAGAAAAACCAACTCAGATAAAGCGATGGCTGCAGCAGCTTTATGGTTAAGTAATGGCACAACTAACAAGTTGGAGCAAACTGCTTATCAAATGAATGGTATTTTTAGTGCCTGGGCTAATCCTACTGTATTGGGAGACTATGCTTATAACCAAGCGCCTGAATTAAAAATCATTCCCCGTTCACAAATTTTTAAACCTCAATTTGATTTAGTGCAACCTAATGAGGTATCAATTACCAGTTATTATGATGCCCTAAGTAAGGACTTAGTTTCCCAAGATAATCAATGGTCTTATCCTTATTATCCATTAAATAAACAAGTTGCTAATGTGGCCCGTGCCAACAGTCTTGTTATCGCTCACTTGGATTTACCTGTGCCTTATATCGACGCACATTATCCTGAAGTTGAACCTGCACCCAGTGTGATGGATCTATGGACCCAGGGATGGCAGCGCCAAGTCAACATGATGGCTGCGTTTTATCAGTTATACAACCATGCCATTTTAGGTGATGCCCAAGCTCAATTTGAATTGGGACAAATGTTTCAATACGGAATTTCCGTTCCACAAAATGATCAATCAGCGATCGCTTTTTACCAGAACTCAGCACAACAAGGGCATTTAGGGGCGGAATATAATTTAGGAATGTTGTATTTGCTGCATGCCAAAGGAAAAGAAGATTATCAATTGGCATTAACTGACTTAACTGATGCCGCATTTAAAGGCAATAAAAAATCACAATACGTTCTAGCCAGGCTTTTAGACAAAGGGGTCACTGGGCCAGAAGGGGCAGTGTATATTAAAGCTGATCCTGAGCAAGCATTTTCCATGCTTTATTTGGCTGCTGCAAATGGTTTTGGGCTTGCTGAATATGAATTAGCAAACCGCTTGGCTCAGCAATCAGCTAATGGGTTAAACATTGAAGAGAAAAGACACAAGATTGCTTTAATCCGGGAGTTATATCAAGGAGCTGCTAATCGAGGTGTTTCCAATGCCTTATTGCCTCTTGCTTTTTATAATGCCATGGATGCTAACCCTAAACGTCAAGCGAAAGCATTTAATGCTGCGCAAGAGTTGGTTGCAACTGGCGATGAAAAAGCAGCTTTATTGCTAGGTTTACTCTATGATCGTGGGATTGGTGTGGGAGTTGACCAAAAGCAGGCTTTAGAATGGTATCAAAAGGCAGGACAAAATGCGGTGAGCCAGTTTATCTTGGGAACTTATGCCGCAGAAGGTAAAGGTATGCAACAAGATAAAGCAAAAGCTATGGAACAGTTACAACAGTCAGCCAAAGATCAATTTTCTTATGCTGATTTTAATACGGCCGTTTTACTCAAACAGGAAAATAAAGATTTCCTGCCTGATCTTACCCATGCTTATGAGTTAGGAAATAGTCATGCCGGAATTGTATTGGCAGATTATTATCTTTCTGTTAATACCGACGCAGAAAAAATGAAACAGGCACGTCAGATTTATGAAGGCTTGGCTGAAAAAGGGGATCGTGACGCCCAATTAAAGTTAGCTTTTATGGAAGAAAAAGGACTAGGTGCTACTCCTAATATGGCTAGTGCTCAACGTTGGTATACCGCTGCAGCAGAACAAGGCAATCCTCTTGCTGAGTATTTATTAGGTCAATTTTATCAAAAGGGAGACAATGGGGAGCCGGATTATCAATTAGCAAAACAATGGTATCAAAAGGCTGCCTCCTCTTTACCTGAAGCATCAGTTTCATTAGGTTTTATTAATGAAACAGTGGATGATAACTATGCTCAAGCGTTGAAAGCTTATGAACAAGCTTCACTTAAAGGTGATGCATTAGGAACCTATAATTTGGCTTTAATGTATCTCTATGGAAAGGGAACACCAGTAGATTATCAAAAAGCCAAGAATTTATTTATTCAGGCAGCGAATAAGAAAGTGCATGAGGCGATGAATCAGCTAGGCAATATCTATTTTAAAGGCCTTGGAACGGACCGCGATGAGCAACTTGCGCTGTCATGGTATAAAAAAGCAGCCGAATTGGGCAATGCGAATGCGTTATATCAGCTAGGCTTGTTGTCTGAAACCGGAGTAACTACCAAAATCGATTTTGCTGCAGCACTTAAATACTATCAAGCAGCTGCTGATAAAGACAATGAAAAAGCGATGCTGGCTTTGGCAAGAATGTACCATTATGGTTTAGGGGTAGAAAAAAATCCTAAAACTGCTGCCAGTCTTTATGAAAAATTAGCAGCACGGCAAAATGCCTATGCGCAATATCAGTTAGGTACCTATTATTTGGATGGAACTGCGGGTGAAGTTTCAGCGGCCAAGGGGAAACTTTTATTGCAACAAGCCAGTGAGAATGGCAATTTACAAGCTCGAAAAGTATTACAGCATATGGAGGCAAAAAATCAGGCTAAAGTCAGTTTTATTGAGCCTGTTATATTAAATAAAGCACCTTTCTTAGCTGGTGAGACTGCAAATCTAATATTTCTTGAGGCTTTAAACGAGTGGAATCATGGTGATGAACTACTTTCACGTATGATTTTACAACATTTAATTACGCAATATCCTGATTTTGCACCAGCAAAACATTATGAGCAAGTCTATCATATTCAGGAGAATGCTACTTACAGTTAGGATGAAAATCAATTAAGGGCGGGATATGAAATATTTAGTGACCTTCTGTCTTTTTGATGAAAATGCTGGAGCGAATCCAGCTTGGCATGGGGCTTTTTTTCTATCTGAGCTTAATGAGAGAACAAAGCAACTCGATGTAGTTGAAACCTGGGGCTATTATGGCGTTCCTAGCACGGGTGATCCATCTCATTGGTTCAGTCGCCTAAAAAAAACGTTACACCTGGATCTCGATTTATCTGGTAATCATGGTTGGCTCAAACATGAAGAAGTACGTTTTATGGATATGGGGTATGGGTTACATGGTTATTCTTATGAGCTTACTCCAGAACAATTTGCCAAATTAAAGCAAGAGTGTAAAAAACGTGTGCAAAATCAGGAGTCTGCATATCAAGAGATACTACAAGTAAATTATCCTAATTCTACTCAAAATAAAGCAAGAGTTTATCCTGGAGAAGAGTTTTCTCACGAGTTTTTTGAAATAGAAAAAAATATTTCAAAAATTCGAGGTCAGAATCCACGGCTAACTCCTTTTGATATTAAATTTTCATGGGATGGTTGGCGCCCAACACTGAAAGAATCTCATACTTGTAAAAGCCAGGCATTAGAAATTTTGGCCACTGTTATTCCTGAAGAAAAGTTACAGCCTTTTTACGCCCGTACTATCCCACGTTTGGTTAGCGGCCAGATGGAGCCTGTTATTTTACATAGCACAGGGCCATGGTCTATTCATGATCCTTCTGGAAAAAGAGTTTATTTTCGTGATGGGAACAATCCAGCAGTGAAATTAATATGGACAATTCCTCCACAAAAGATGGAGCCGTTATCTGAAAGTGATCTTAAACAGCGCCTTGCAGTTGATGAAGAATATTTGCTTGAAGCTCGGACAACAGTGGTAAAGCTACAGCGGGTGGAGCGGCTATTGCGTAACGCTAAAATTGAAAAAGAATATCAAAGTTATCAAGATGAATTAGTGGAGATGGTTTCTGGATTGTACCAAGCCTTTTCTTACATTAACATTATCTCTGAGTCAAAAGCAGATAAGGTATCGGGCTGGACTGGCATGGCTTATTCCTTATTTAGCCGCCCTAAAAATGATGAACAAAAAAATCTGCAGCAAAAAATAAAAGCGGCCAATAAATTTTTAAACTGCTTATACATGGCAATTGCTGAACAATGGTATATTGATCCTATTTTATCAGAGGATGACAATCCTTTGGAAGCAGTTGCAGCTTACATGCCTAAGGCAGATCAACAAAAGTTTTGTAAAATTATTGGAAGAACTTATTGCCAGCAAGAAGAGATTCTTGCGCAGATAATGATATAGGTTTGAATCAATACAGGAATGCTTAATAAAAAGAAATTCGTAGGTTGGGCCTTGGCCCACCAACGAAAATTATGCTGGACTAATTAGTCTTAAGCAGCTATTGCTTTTAAACGAGCAACCAGACGGCTTTTTATACGAGCAGCTTTATTCTTATGAATCAAACCATTTCCTGCTGCTTTATCAATAACAGGTTGCGCTTTAGCATAAGCAGCTTTTGCTGCATCTTTATCGCCAGCTTCAACAGCTTTTAGTACATTTTTAACGTAAGTACGAAACATAGAACGCGCACTAGCATTATGTTGACGTAATTTTACGTTTTGGCGAGCACGTTTGATCGCTGATTTAATATTTGCCACTTAAAAGTCTCCACTCATTCAGACAGTACAAAAGCTGCTTATCTTGCACAATGAACCATAATTTGTCAATAGAAATATTGGCTTTTCGTTTGGATACATCACTTTAAGAGTATCTTTTAAGAAAGTGTTTACAGAACTGACATGTATATTTATTATGTCATGTGGATTAAATTGAGTCGGAGTGAAAATGTTTAAATTTTTAAATGATGAAAATGCAAGAAATTTTGCGATTATGTTAAATCTCTATGCTTCAACATTTGAAGTGTTCATGAATGCTGAAGAATTTACTACAGAGCATGGTATTAGCGCTGGTATTCAGTTGCTTACAGCATTCATCTTGATGCTACAAAAACAACCACACCCAATGGCGAATACACTAACAACGTTTTGCAATTTTTATAGAGCGGGAGAGACCTTGTTGAAAGTTTTTACCCCATTTCCTTCTTCTTTTAGTCTTGTTGAAAACGTAGTGAATGGTTTAATAAGTGGATATAACTTAAATGAACTTCGCAAACAAGCACAAGAAGCTAAGCAAGAGGCGCCAATAAATCCTCAACCAACAAATTAATACGATTATAAAGTAGGGAGAAAAATGTTAAGAGCTCTTAATTGGCACTCATGTGGTGTAAGAATAAGTTATGAAAAGGTGCAAGAGCAATTGATGGAAGTTACCGTCTATATCGATGAGCCTAATACTTTTTTTCATGATAATAAAAATCTGCAATATATCACTTTAGATTGTGTTGAACGCCAGCAGGGTCAAGGAACTATTATGCAAGTCCTAGTGATAAAAATATCCTTAGATCAAGATCTTCAAGCAGCTACAAATGAGTTTTATCAGGTAGTAGATAATCACATTGGTATTAAAACTAATTTGAAAAGCGAAGTAATAAGCAAATATGAGCAGGTTTTGCAGAATCATAAATTATTGGAGCAGAACAATAATGATTCTCCTAGCGAAATTCCTGGCTTAGTCTAATATCTATTTTATTATCCAGGGTGATTTAGGTATCATAGAAATATTTTAACTAAGTAAAAATATGTCAATTACGAAAACTGATACTATGATACCTAAGCGACAAAGCCTATTGCGCTCCACTACTTTAGTTTCTTTAATGACCTTTATCTCGCGCATGGCGGGTTTTGTGCGTGATATGGTCCTTGCCAATTTTTTTGGTGCTCAAGCAGGGATGGATGCTTTTTTTGTTGCTTTTCGTATTCCCAATTTCATGCGACGTCTTTTTGCTGAAGGGGCATTTGCCCAAGCCTTTGTACCTGTTTTAGCGGAATATCAAAAAACACGTTCACCACAAGATGTAAGGGTATTTATTGCTCGTATAACCGGTTATTTAAGTTCTATTTTAACTGTTGTTACGGCATTGGGTATGATCGCTTCACCATTCATTATTTTTCTCTTTGCCCCCGGTTTTGGCGAAGACAGTGGTCGTTCTTTATTAGCTACGGAAATGTTAAGAATTACTTTTCCTTTTCTGATGTTGGTTTCTTTAACGGCTTTGTCCGGTGCGGTATTAAATACTTATGGCTATTTTGCTATACCTGCTTTTACCCCGGTTCTGTTGAATCTTAGTATGATTTTGGCAGCTTTTTACTTATGCCCTCATTTGCCACAACCTGTGACTGGTCTAGCCTGGGGAGTACTTATTGCTGGTGTAGTGCAATTACTGTTTCAGTTGCCTTTTTTATATCGTCGTAATTTGCTGGTAAGGCCACGAGTAGTCAGGAATGATGCTGGGGTCAATAAAGTACTTAAATTAATGGTTCCTGCATTATTTGGCGTTTCGATAGCCCAGTTAAATTTGATGGTTGATAGTATTTTTGCTTCATTTTTGAAAGTAGGAAGTGTTTCCTGGCTTTATTACACGGATCGTTTAACTGATTTTCCTTTAGGTGTGTTTGGTGTAGCTATTGCAACCGTTATCCTGCCTCATCTTTCAAGGCGTCATGCTGAACAGAGCTTAGAACAATACTCCAAAGCCTTAGATTGGGGGTTACGCTCTATCTTATTAATTGGCATCCCTGCTGGAGTGGGTTTATGTCTGTTTTCCATGCCACTAATTGCCTGTTGTTTTGCCTATGGTAAATTTAACATGAATGATGTGCTACAAACTCAAAAGAGTCTTGTTACTTTGGCTTCAGGGGTCCCTGCTTTTATGATGATAAAGGTGCTGGCATCAGGTTTTTACGCTCGGCAAGATATTAGTACGCCCGTGAAAATTGGGGCAATTTCTATGGTAGTAAACACTATTTTATGCTCCATTTTTATCTGGTATTTGGCGCATGCTGGTTTAACCTTGGCTTCAGCTCTGGCAGGTTATGTCAATTGTGGCCTATTATTAGGGTTATTAATTAAGCGAAGAGTATTTCAACCATCGCCTGGTTGGTTGAAATATAGTGTACAATTAATATGTGCCAATGCAGCAATTAGTGTTTATCTTATCTTAATGAGTGGATCCGTTGAGTATTGGTTAAGTTTCCCGCCAGTAATGCGTTTATGTCTCTTGGCTGCACACGTGTTGGCAGTGGTGGTTATTTATTTGTTAGTTTTAGGTATAACCGGACTTAGGCCTATGCACTTTCGTGGTCAGGTGAAGGAATAGAAAATGCAAGCAGAATTATTTTATAAAACTCAAGATGAACAAGCAATTCCAGTATTTTTCATTTCTCAAAGTCAGTGGGAAGAAGGTTATAATTTTTTAACCCCGGCTGAACGCAATTCTTTTGCTTTAAAAGAATTTAAGGGAAGAACAGGGGATTATTGTCTGATAAATAATGCAGACGGTTTAATTGAGCGTGTTTATCTTGGTGTGAGCAATGAGAGCTATGAGCTAGCTTTAGCAAGTGCCGCATTGTTTTTACCCGCTAATGCTTATCAGGTTCAAGGTTCTTTATCCCAAGAGGCAGCGCTTTTTTGGGCTTTAGCGCAATACCGTTTTGAAGGGTATAAAAAAAGTGAATTATTGCCGCGTATTTTAGTAATTCCTTCCAAAAATGAGTTAACTGGCTTATTGGCTTTGGCGCAAGCCCATTTTTTAGTACGTGATTTAATCAATCAACCTGCCGGTGAGTTAGGTCCTAAAGAAATGGCTGACGTGATGGCTGACTTGGCTAACGCACATGGCGCAACATTTAAACAGTGGGTAGGTGATGAGCTCTTAAAAGATAATTTTCCTGCGATTCATGCTGTTGGAAGGGCTGCAAATAGTGCCCCTCGCCTAATTACGTTAACCTGGGGAAATGAAGCACATCCCAAAGTAACGTTGGTAGGTAAAGGAGTATGCTTTGATACCGGCGGTTTGGATATTAAATCTGCTTCTGGCATGCGGATTATGAAAAAAGACATGGGGGGTGCGGCTCATGTGATGGGTTTGGCCCATTGGATTATGACTCAAGGATTACCGGTTCGTTTACAAGTACTGGTTCCTGCGGTAGAAAATGCAATAGGTCCAGATGCCTTTAGACCGGGAGATGTGCTCACTATGCGCAACGGTTTAACAGTTGAAATTCATAATACTGATGCGGAAGGACGTTTAATTTTAGCGGATGCTTTAGTCAAGGCTTGCGAAGAGAAGCCTGATTTATTGATTGATTTTGCAACGTTAACAGGCGCAGCTCGAACCTCAGTTGGTACAGAAATATCAGCATTATTCACTAACAGCGAGCAAGTAGCGGCACAGATGCAAGAAGCAGCCAAGCAATCCATTGATCCCATATGGCGATTACCTTTATTTGCGCCTTATGAAGAGTATCTAAAATCCAGTATTGCCGATATGGCTAATACAAGTGATCATCCCTATGCGGGTGCCATCATTGCCAGCTTGTTTTTACAACGTTTTATTAATCGCTCCATTCCTTGGATGCATTTTGATATTATGGCCTGGAGTGAGCGAAATAAACCTGGGAAACCTGAAGGGGGCGAAGCAATGGGTTTGCGTGCGGTGGCAAAATATTTATTAACGACTTATGGATAAAGAAGGAGCTTACCTATGCTAGTTACTTTTCATTCCAATGCGTATGAAAATATTACTTATTTTGGTGAGGTAGCCAAACAATTACTGCAGTTAATGGGGCATAGTGGAACTATTCCAGGTGCTATTAAATCCAAGGATGTTCCTGATGCACTGAATCGCTTGAAAAATTCTTTGGCAAAAAGTAATGATTCTGATCGGGAGGATGACGATGGCGAGGTGGCAATTGGTTTAGCCAAACGCGCAATTCCTTTAATCAATTTGTTGCAAGCCTCGATCAAAGATGATTGTGATGTATTATGGGATGCTTAGTATCCTAAAAAATGTCACTGCTTATTAAGTATTG
The DNA here is from genome assembly GCA_964618245.1 of uncultured Legionella sp. Classification (GTDB taxonomy): domain Bacteria; phylum Pseudomonadota; class Gammaproteobacteria; order Legionellales; family Legionellaceae; genus Legionella. Next base: position 15,578 of record CAZTYT010000011.1, read on the forward strand.
AAATAAAAAATTTCCTCTCTTATTATCCATCTCTTTTAACGAAGGGATGAGTTATGTTTTTTCGGGCTTCATTAACACAAGACATTCAGATAATCGATAATTTATTAAAAGACATTCGCGTTCTGCGTGATACGTTACCAGAAAATAAAGCCTGTGAGATTAAATTCAATAACTCTTATTTGGGAATATCAGAGTCTGTTCAACAAAAAATAGGAAAAGTTATTTTTAAGATTAATCAAGGGCATTTTAATTCTGGAGATAAAGAAACACTTTTAAAGATAATCGACTTACTTACTTTATATTCTAATCATTTGGATCAACAGAGTTCCGATAAGGAAAACCCTAAATTGGAGCGTAAAGTTAAAGAAGAAAAAGTGTTGTCTTGGTTAAATACGGCCTATCAAGTGGCTAAACAATTAGTCCCTAATCTTGATGAATTAATCATGATGGAAAAAAAAGAGCAACTTTTTTTACTGAATCAAGAGACTTTATCTTCTTTGTCATTGATGTTGCATTATCTTGGTAAAGCCACACGTTATAATCCTCAGATGACGGTGCAACAAAGGCTTCCTTTGTTAATGACCGCATTAAGTATTAGCCGATTCTTGGAGGAATCCAAAGATATCCACTACTATAGTGGCCGCATAGCCACTTTTGAAGCGCCAGTAATATTCTGTTTCCGACAATTAGGAATGCATCAAGATGCCAGGATAATGGCAGAATCCCAATTGAAAAAAGCTTATGCAATGAAAAACATATTTCATATGATTCAGGGAAATGTACAGCTTTCTGAAATTATGCGTGAACAATTTGAAGCGCAAAATACTGGGATTCAAGAAGCCATTTTGTATGCAGAAGAAGCTATTCAGATTGCAAAAGAAAATACATCTGGTAATTTCACTGGCCATTGCATCTATTTTAATGCGCGCGTTGCTGCAATGAAAGCTTATTATTGTGCTGGCGAAAAAGATAAGGCTGTCGATATGGCAGAAGCAATTTATGCTGAGTATGAGCAAAACAATAATTGTGGCGCCAAACCTTGGCATGTTGAAACAGCGCAGGAAATATTGGTTTTCACTACTTCTTGTGTTATGTAAGTCCTGGTTGCTGCAACCAGGGTTTTGTCGGGCCAAGGCCCATAGCCGTCAGGCTAAGCTTCAGAAGCAATATAATCGCTTCCCCCATCCAACGAATCCCCGTGGTCAAGCCACGGGGATTCGAAAAAGAGAAAAAACGGAGGTTCTTGGTTTTTTCCCTTAAAGGCTCGGCCTACAATAGATTGAGAGGCATTGTCCTACACTTGATGTGTATAGAGCTCACAGCCCTGGGCCCGATAGTTTCTGTAATTAGCTCTGCTTTGTTCTTTGGCTTCCTCTTCGTTGATCACCAATTCGATAACGCGTTTAAATTGAGTATAAAAAGCGGGAACTTGAGGCGTAAGATTCAACAAAATGTCATTAAATCCGCGGGGTACTTTATCATAACCAATTTGTATAGGAGGAGGGGGTTCAGGCCCTTCTCCTTGTAAATTATGAGGAATGAAACTTTCTTCTTTGAATGTCCATAAGAGCTCATCAATTAGCTCGGCATCGTGCTGGTTATTACAAAGAACATAGACTTTATGGCCTCTGGTATAAGCTTTTTCTAAAAGGCGACAGGCAATCAACAAACGAGCCTCGTTTTGATTACTTTCTAATAAATAAAAATCAATGCGAATTGGCAACATAACGAAGTAATTGGGTTAATAATGGAACAGGTCTTCCGGTTGCATTGCGTTTTTTTCCAAAAATCCATGCAGTACCAGCAATATCTAAATGAGCCCACCGATATTTTTCAGTAAATCGGGACAAAAAGCAAGCTGCGGTAATAGGGCTGGCTGTGCGATCAAAACCAGCATTAATCATGTCCGCTAACGGACTTTCTAGCGCATCGTGATATTCTTCATCCAATGGCATACGCCATACTCGGTCATTGCTTTCTTTGGCCGCTTTTTCAATGAGTTGTGCCAGTTTTTCATCCTGAGTCATAAATCCAGAAACTACAGTGCCTAAACCGACAATGATACCACCGGTTAAGGTAGCAATATCAATAACAAATTGGGGATTAAAACGCTCTGCATAGGTCAGGGTGTCCGCAAGTACCAGACGACCTTCAGCATCGGTGTTAATAATCTCAATGGTTTGGCCTGACATGCTGGTGACAATATCACCAGGTTTTACTGATGAGCCGCTAACCATGTTTTCTGCACTAGGAATTAAACCCACCACGTTAATAGGGAGCTTAAGCAGTGCGCAAGCTTTCAAGGTGCCTAAAACACTGGCAGCACCTGTCATATCATATTTCATCTCATCCATGGCATTGGCAGGTTTTATTGACAGACCACCAGAATCAAAGGTGATTCCTTTGCCTGCTAATACAATGGGTGCCGCATTATCATTAGTCCCTTTATATTGAATTTCAATAAATCTGGGTGGTTGGGCAGAGCCTTGAGCTACAGCTAATAAGGTTTGCATTCCCTGTTGCTTAATTTCATCAGGCCCCATGATTTTGCAAGTAATTTGGGAGGCAAATTCAATGGCTAATTGCATTGCTTGCTCTCCTAGATACGTTGGAGTGCAAATATTCGCAGGCAGGTTTGCAAGGTTACGTGTGAACTCAATTCCCGCAACAATTGCTTTTCCAGTTTCTAATGCCTGTTTATTGGCGCCTGGTAAGTAAAAATTAATATTTTCAAGCAAGTACGGCTTGGGGCTTTTCTTTTTAAAATCAAGCAGTTGATAACTTTGATTGGCTATGTGCAAAAGCATTTGCTCTAGTTGCCAATCTGCCGGGAAATTGGGGAGTTGCGGCAAACAGATCGTGGCTGATTTAATGCGCTGCCTGATTAAATTATCAGTAATTTCAATGACTCGTTTTTTTAATTGTGTGGGGGTAAATTTTCCCTTAGGGCCACATTGTACTAACAACAGGCTATGTCCTTGAGCTTCTGTTTGCCATACAGCATCGCCTGATTCAGTTATTTTCTGTGATAAAGCCGAAATTAGTCCTTGGTATTCTTGATCGAATGTTTGTGCCAAATCCAATTGTTCATCTGTAAAAATACCAAACACCAGGCATTCACTTTTTAACGGCAGTGGTTTTTGAATTAATCCATAATGCATTTTGGTTCCCCTGGGTTAGAACTATCTAGCTTAGAGTCTACTTAAACTAGGGTTGCATGAAAACTGGCATTTTACAATCATTGGTTGCTGGCTTTAATGGCAAGAGTATTTGTACATTGATACCTTTAATGGTCGGGCTATTTAATGCTTTTTGCAGGTAATCAACCAAAGGCACATCTACAACTTTTCCATACTCTGAGGAAGCTTCTCTAAAATACAATTGGTCTTTATCTCGGACAGCGAAACCTAAATGAGAAATATTAAGGGCAGTGCCTATTTGTTCGCGTAGATCCCAGTTTGGTCTTACAATTTCAATGATAGCGCCATTAGGAATTTGATTGAATAGGCTCATATCCGGTTGGCCTTCCTTAGGGAATAATACAGAAAGTGGCAAATAAGGAACCTTTTCAGTTGCTACTTTAAGTGTAGCCCCCTTAGTTTTTAGCTCAGTTAATCGATTTTTAGTCGTATGCTTAGTTGTTGTTTGAAGTCTAATTTCGTCCAGTGTTTTATGGGCATACCAGTTCGGTTTATTAATCTCAGCAATAGCATATTGAGCAATGGGACGGTTTTTCTTATCTTTAATAGTGAAAGTGATATCTTTAAAAATGCCTTCTTGTTGATGGGTCTGGTTCCAATCTAGGCCAGTAAAGTGCATCCGCTCAATGTATGAAACTTTGCCATTTATATAACGCATTTGTTTAATGCATTGTTGAAAGGAGGGTAGGGAGTTAGATAAGGCAAGTGAAATCACTGTATTAACGTAAGTGTCGCAATCAAAAGCATCAACACGATAGAGGGGGAATTGATCATATCGGCCTGTAGGCCCTTCTCCCAGAGAGCCCAATACATAAGGAACTCCTAGAAACTGCTTGCTAATCCAGTCAATTCGTTTCGACATAGTAACATTCGGCATGTTGTCTAGCTTATGATATAGTGCTTCTATTGCTGTATCTGCTTGTTTTTCTGTCGCATTTGAATTAAAGGCAAAGCTGGTGAAACAAGCAAAAAAACTGGTTACGAAGGCCAGGTTTTTTATCAAGGTTAATAGGTAACTCATTAAAGTTAATTCTAAATAATGATTGAAAGAGGAGTTATATGTTAACTTGTTATTGCGCTTGGAGGCAAGAATGTTGAACATAATTTGGCTAGGAATAATCCTGACATCCATCATTGTGGGGATAATAGAGGGGCGGATCGATGAAGTCGTTCGGGCTGTTACCGATTCTGCCAAGCTGGGATTTGATATTGCCCTAGGCTTAACTGGTATTATGTGTTTATGGCTAGGGATTATGGCGATTGCTACGGAATCTGGTCTTATGAAAGTATTTAGCAATTTTTTACGCCCAGTCTTGCGACGTTTATTTCCTGAAGTTCCTGTTGATCACCCCGCTATGGGGGCTATGGCAATGAATATTGCTGCTAATGTTTTAGGGCTTGCCAATGCCGCCACTCCTTTTGGGTTACAAGCAATGAAGGAGCTGCAAACGTTAAATCAACACACCAAAATAGCCACCAATTCAATGTGTACTTTTTTAGCGATTAATACATCAAGCGTGCAATTAATTCCTGCTACAGCAATAGCTTATTTAGCCGCTAATGGCGGTACTAATCCAACCAGCGTCGTATTCAGTTCACTGGTTGCTACTGTGTGTTCTACGGTTGTGGCAATAGTTTCGGTGAAGCAATTAGCTAAATTACCTTTATTTCGAGTAAGTAAGGTGGATAGTCTATGAATGGAATAGCAAATCAGTTTTCCAATTGGATAGTCTTGATTTTCGTGGTGGGCATTCCATTGTATGCAGGTTTAATTAAAAGAATTAATGTTTTTGATGCCTTTATTGTAGGTGCCAAGCAAGGTTTTGATACGGTTTTAAGTATTTTGCCTTATTTGATTGCCATGATCGTGGCGATTGGCATGTTGCGTGCCTCGGGCTTTTTTACATTGATGGGGCAGTTACTTGCACCATTAATGAAATCGATCGGCATGCCCTCGGAAATTTTACCCTTAGCCTTAATTAGGCCATTTTCCGGAAGCGCATCAACCGGAATCATGGCTGAGCTAATTCACGAATATGGAGGGAACTCTTTAATCTCAAAGATGGCAGCGACCATGATGGGCAGTACGGAAACAACCTTTTATGTCGTTGCGGTTTATTTTGGTTCAACTGGCATAATAAAAACAAGATCATCATAGCAATGACGATTACGTGCTTCATTTAG